>CAYZLP010001091.1:0-1990 GCA_964478635.1 uncultured Caldilineaceae bacterium | reverse complement strand
CCAGATCCACATAGCGACGGCCATCGGCATCGTAAAGATAACAGTTCTCGGCCCGCACGATATTGTCCAGCGGCACTACGTGGCCGGGATACCAAAGGATGTGTTTCATTCGCTTTTCCAGGACCAGATGATTGGGTTGGCGGGAAACCGCCTAGGCTGCTGATACAGGTATCGCTCGGCGTGGTCAAGCGTCATCATCGGCGACCGTCCGATGAATGCAAGGCAGACACGACGGTTTGTCGATTCTCCCATGCACGAATAAGCACTTGAATACCGATGATCATTTCGATTAACTAATTTACCATGCATCGTCGCTGATCCAAGGGACACGTTGCCGGAGGACTATCCATGCAAACAGTCGATATCGGTATCGTCGGTGCAGGCCCCGGCGGTATCGCCTGCGCCCTGCAAGCCCAAAAGCACAACCTGAGCTTCTTGATCATCGAAAAAGGCCGCCGCATCTTTCAAGGCATCATCGATTCCTATCCCAAAGGCAAAAAGGTTTACGCCACCATTCCCCGCAGCGAAAGCGGTCCTTTCCCCATACCGGAGCTGGCGCCGGCCCCGGACAAGCCGCCGGTGGAAGCCTATGTCGATGCCATCGAATCCATCGTGGCCCAGCGCGGCATCGCCGTTCTTTTCAACGAGGATTTCGAGAACCTGCGCAAAGAGCGCGACGCCTTCGTTCTGACCACCGGCCGCGGGCAGTTCCGCGCCCGGACCATCGTCCTGGCATTCGGCAGCAACATTCCGGTGGACCTGGGCGTCTACGGCGAGGCCAAGACCATCGCCCGCAACCTGGACAATCCCCAGGACCATATCGGATTCGCCACCCTGGTCATCGGGGGCGGCAATGCCGCGGCCGACGTCGTGGCCCTCCTGTCGCGGGCCAAGCGCGATGCGGACGACGCCACGCCGGTCTACTGGAGCAACCGCATGGAGCATTTCGAAATCAACACCGATGTGGCGCGGGATCTGGGCGAAGAGATCCTTTTGGGCGGGCACATCCGCATCCTTCAAGGGGCCCTGCCGCGTATCGGCGAGGTCGACGAGGATGGTGTGGACCGGCTGACCATCCTGACCAATGAGATCGATGCCGGCAGCGGGGTCATTCTCAAACAGGCCATGAGTTTTCCCATGAAGCACGTCATCGCCTGCATCGGCACCCAGGGGCCGGCCCCCATCTTCGGCCAGATCGGACTACAGCAGATCACCTGCACGGAAGGCGTGTGCCGCATCGGCAAAGAGGGCGCCCAACTGGTCATCCTCTCCCCGGATTACCAGACCAGCATCAAGGGCATCTACGCCATCGGCGGCGCCATCAGCCCGGCCTACATCGAAAGCCAGGGCGAAGGGTCGTTCAAGGAACGCAAGCATACCAACCTGATCTATACCGCCGTCAAGGATGCCGTGCGCGCCGTGGATCATATCGCCGCGCTGCTGGCCCGCTGACCATAGGCCTCCATCGAAAACAGTCGGCCCGCGCCTGATGGTTCCAGGGCACGGGCCGCATGGTCAAACGGTTTCGATCATGCCACGCTGCGGGCATCCAGCCCCAGCGCCTTGCGTTTGCCTTCGATGGTCTGGCGCAGAAAAACGGCCGCTTTTTCCGGATCGGGCTCGACGGCGAAGGTGGCCCCCACCACGTCCTTCAACCCGTCGGTGAGCAGGCCGACCACGTTCATGCTCCCGGTGATGGGCGGCATGGGACCCAAATGGGTGGTCACGCCCGAGGCCACGAAGTAGACGCCGATGGTCACCGCTTTTTCCGAATACCACTCGGGGGCCGAACCGGCCACGGGCAGATCGCTGATGTCCACACCCAGGGCATTGGCCAGCGCCGACAGCAGCACCAGGATGCGCACGTTGTCGACGCAGCTGCCCAGGTGCAGCACCGGCGGAATGCCCAGGGCGCCGCAGATCTCCTTGAGGCCGGGGCCGGCCATCTCGGCCGCCGCCGGCAGCTTGTAGCCGGCCTTGGCGGTGGCCA
>CAYZLP010001090.1:0-1991 GCA_964478635.1 uncultured Caldilineaceae bacterium | reverse complement strand
AAACCGGGCCGGCACCCGGCCCACCGCCGCCGTGGGGGGTTGAAAAAGTCTTGTGCAGGTTGAGGTGCAGGACATCCACACCGATGTCGCCGATGTTGACGATGCCCATGACGGCGTTCATGTTGGCGCCATCCCCGTAGACCAAACCGCCCTTGCCATGAACGATGTCGGCCACCCGGCGGATGTTGTCCTCGAACAGCCCCAGGGTATTGGGGTTGGTTATCATGATGCCGGCGGTGTCCTCGTCCATGAGCGCATCCACCGCCTCGGGCAGCAGCACGCCGTCGGGCCCGGACTTGACCGGTATCGATTTGACACCGCACAGGGCCGCGCTGGCCGGGTTGGTCCCGTGGGCGGTGTCGGGAATCAACACCTTGCTGCGTTGCTGGCCCTTGTGTTTGTGATAGGCGGCGAAGATCAGCATGCCGGTCATTTCACCGTGGGAGCCGGCGGCCGGCTGGACGGTCACCGCGGGCAGTCCGGTGACTTCGCCGAGGTAGCCCTGCAGATCGTACATCAGCTCCAGGGCTCCCTGGGAGAGGCTTTCCGGCAGCAGGGGGTGGGCCAGGGCAAATCCGGGGATGGATGCCTGGCGCTCGTTGGTCTTGGGGTTGTATTTCATGGTGCACGACCCCAGCGGGTACATGCCGCTGTCCACGCCGAAGTTCCACTGGGAGAGCTTGGTGAAGTGGCGCACCACATCCAGTTCGGACAGGTCCGGAAAATCGGGGCCGTCGCCCACGAGCGAATCGTCAAGGGGGGCTTCGTCGACGTCGCGGCGGGGCAGCGACATGCCTTTGCGGCCCGGCGATCCTTTTTCCCACAGCAGGGGTTCGTTGAAGATCAGGCCGGTGGTTCCCATCTTATCTTTTTTTGGGTCTATCATTTGGCCACCTCCTTTACCAATTCGTCGATCACCGTTCTAGAGATGGTCTCGGTCACGCACATCAGCCAGCAGTCGGCCAGCTCCGGATAGTAGGGCGCCAGGGGGAGCCCGGCGACGATCTTTTTCTTCAGTAGCGCCTGCCAGGTGTCGGCGAATCCATCGGGGAAGCGCACGACAAATTCGTTGAAGGTGGGCGCGCCGAAGGGGGATGTGTATCCCGCTTTGGCCAGGGATGCCTTGAGGTATTCGGCCCGGTCGCGGTTGAGCCGGGAAAGCTCGCGGATGCCCGTTCCGCCCATGGCGGCCATGTACATGGTGGACGCGGTGGCGCACAGGCCCTGGTTGGAGCAGATGTTGGACGTGGCTTTTTCGCGCCGGATGTGCTGCTCGCGGGTGGCCAGGGTCAGGACGAACCCGGTTCTGCCGTCGCGATCGATCGTCTTGCCGATCAGGCGGCCCGGCATGGAGCGCACATACTGCTCTTTGGCGGCGAACATCCCCAGGCCGGGGCCGCCGAAGCTCTGGGGAATGCCGAAGCTTTGGCCTTCGCCGCAGGCGATGTCCGCCCCGCAGACGCCGGGGCTCTTGAGAAGGCCGTAGGCCAGCGGTTCGGAAAAAGCGACCACGAAGAGGGTCTTCGGGTCGGCGTGGATGACCTGGCCGGCCGCTTCCAGATCTTCGATGCAGCCGAAAAAGTTGGGGCTTTGCAGGGCCACACCGGCCAATTCTCCCAGGTCGGCCAGGCCGGAGAGATCGGTGCGGCCGTCGGCGCCGACAGGCAACTCCAGCACTTCGAATCCGGTGGGGGCGAAATAGGTCTCCACCACTTTGCGGTAGAGGGGATGGACGGCCTTAGAAACCGCCACTTTCTTGCGGCGCGACACCCGGATCGTCATGAGCAGGGCTTCGGCCAGTCCCGAGGCGCCGTCGTACATGGAAGCATTGGCCACGTCCATGCCTAACAGGCGGCAAACCAGGGTCTGGTATTCATAGATCGTCTGCAGGGTGCCTTGGCTGATTTCCGGCTGGTAAGGGGTGTAAGCGGTGAAGACCTCACCGCGCAGGAGCAACTGACGGGTGATTTCGGGAATGTAGTGGTGGTAAC
>CAYZLP010001089.1:0-1993 GCA_964478635.1 uncultured Caldilineaceae bacterium | reverse complement strand
TGATCACCCGGATCGCGACCCACGTTCCCGGCGACGGCATCGATGACCCCGCCCTAGCCTGGAACCTCTGGTGGATCAAGCATCGCCTGATCGAGCAACTCAATCCGGAAATTTTTCTGAGCGAGTGGCTCTTTCACCCCATCGACATCAATCTGGCCTTCTACACGCTCACGCCCCTCAACGGCTTGATCAGCGTACCCCTGCAGGCAGCGACATCGCTGGTCCTGGCCAACAACGTGATGGTGCTGCTCAGCTACGTACTCTGTGGCTACGGCCTTTACCTGCTGGCCCTGGATTTGCTGACGAACGGGGCTGGAGCACGCACGGCTGATGCGAACGGTACGGTCGACGCCGGGAGAAACGCACATTGGGCAGCCCTCCTGGCAGGTGTCATCTACGCCTTCGCCTCTTCGAAGCTGTTCTACGCGAGTCTGGGACAGTTCAACATCATCAGCAGCTACTGGATTCCCTTCTGCGTCCTGTACGTCATGCGCACCGGGCAGGCTGCGGCGCGCGGCCCTGCCCTCCGCAGCGCGGCCCTGGCCGGGCTCTTTCTGGTCTTCCAAAGCTGGTCCGAGCTGACCTATGCCTCTTTCCTGATTGTCTTTATCGCCCTGTATGCTGCTTGGCGCATCCTGCTGGGACGACCGGCCGGCGCACCGTGGCCGGCCGACACGGTCCGGGTGGTAGGGCGCTACTTGCTGACCGCGGCGATCTTCATCGCCGGTATCGGGCCGATTCTCTGGCGTATGCTGGCGGACATGCAGCGTGAGGGTGATTTCTTCGCCAGCGGCGGCGGTTTCGCCGATGTCTTCAGCGCCGATTTGCTGGGCTATCTCGTGCCAACGCGTCTGCATCCGCTCTTCGGCGCCTGGGTGGCGTCCTTGCCATTTCCCAACGACAAAGGGCAGCATATCTATGTGGGCTATGTCGTGCTTGCACTGGTCCTGTTGGGGCTGGTGGCCGCATTCACGAACCCGTCCCGAACCGTACGTCGCCTGGGTATCTTCTGGGGTGGTGCGTTCCTTTTCTTCTGGCTCATGACGTTGGGGCCGGAGTGGCGCTGGGCCGGCGAATCCCTCGGCATACCCGGTCCGTTCGAACTGGTCAGTCGATTGCCCTTCTTCAGCGGCAATCGCTATCCCAGCCGTTACAGCGTCATGGTGATGCTCTGTGCGGCAGTGCTGGCTGCCCTGGGAATACGCTGGATTTTGCAGCGGATGGCGCACGCGCGGGCTGCCGCTGTCGCAGTGATCGTGCTGGGCGGACTCTTCCTGTTCGAACACCTTTCCGTACCGCTGCCCCTGAACGACTTCCGCGTTCCGCCCATCATTGCCGGGCTTGAAAGCGCAGGGTCCGGCGCCCAAACGGGCACATTGCTCGAATTGCCCACCGGCTGGCGCAACGGTGCCCGCGTGCTCGGCAGATCGGACACGGTCATCATGATGCAGCAGTGGTATCAGACGGAGCATGGCTTGCGCCGTCTGGGCGGCAATACCAGCCGCAACCCGGCCTACAAATTTCAGTATTTCACCGAGGCCCCGCTGATCGGCGATCTCATCGCTTTGATGAATGCAGACGACAGCAGCCCGGCCAACGCCGCGATCGCCGCGGAAATCAGCGGCCGATATGATGAGATCGTGGCGCGCAACCTCGCTCTGGCCCCGGCCGTACTCGACTTCTTGGGCGTGGATCAGGTGCTGGTCTACGTGGACCATGCCACACCAGTGCTGTTGCGCTTTATCGAGGAAGCGCTGCCCGTGACGCTGGCGGAAGAATGGCAGGGGCTCGACTGGCAGGGACGGCCCAGCACCCTGCGCCTCTATCGTGTGCAGCCGCGGGCTGTCGCGGAAAGCTGGTCCATCGATCCGGCGTCGCACGCGGGGAAGCTCTATCTGGCGGAAGGGTGGTCATCGCTGGCCGGCGAGCCGGACGGCATCCGCTACGCCGTGCGCCCGGAAGTCGAGTTGCTGCTCGATTTGCCTGAGGAAGG
>CAYZLP010001088.1:0-1994 GCA_964478635.1 uncultured Caldilineaceae bacterium | reverse complement strand
CTGCCAGTAGCCGATGAGCAGGAAGGAGGACAGGGAGGTCATCTCCCAGAAGACCAGCAGCAGGAGCAGATTGTCGGACAGGGCCACCCCGAGCATGGAGGCCATGAACACCAGGAGCAGGCCGTATAGGCGGCCCAGGGAATCCTTTTCCGAAAGGTAGTAGCGGGCGTAGAGGACGACCAGCATGCCGATGCCCGCGACCAGCAGCACGAACAGGGCGGATAGCCCGTCCAGGCGCAGGCTCAGGTCGAGACCCGCCCCGGGCAGCCAGGAGAGCTGCACCTGCGCCGGGGCCCCCTGAAAGGCGTGCAGGATGGGTGAGGCGGCCAGCAGAAGGGTGCCTGCCGCAACGGCCAGGGCCGCCCAGGCGCAAGCGTTGCGACCCAATCGTGCAACCAGGGGCGGCAGCAGGGCGCCCAGGAGGGGCAACGCAATGACAAACAGGAGATTCATGCTTCTCCGGTGGCCGGCTGTCGCGTGCCGGCGGGGGTGGTGCAGCGAGGCGCGCGCGGGAACTGTCCCTTCAAAGAGAACCCGGCGGCACGGCCGTGTCGCATGGTCTTGGATGCCTGAAGCTGAGAGGTATTTACATGCCCTGCTGCGAAAGTGCAAGCGCGAACCAAAATCCGGCGCCATCCTGTGGAATTATTTTTTACCGCGACCCTGACCGCAAACGCAGGATCTTGATTTTGACGGTTACATATTTTAAACGACCTTAAACGGCGATTTATCCTGGCCGGCGAGGAGGAACCCGGATGGCTTTGGGAAGCGCAACGCGTTTCTGGAGTTTTGCGTGGGCTGCGGCGATTGCTGCGGCGGTGTTGATCGCGTCGTGGCAGGCTACGGCGCATGCCAGGCAAGAGGCGGGCAAGGCTGCGGCGGATGAGACGATTTCCGGGCAGGCTTTCCGGGATTGGCTGGATGTGCTGCGCGCTGAGGCGCGCGCCAAAGGCATCTCGAATGCCACCCTGGACGCGGCCCTGGGCGGTATCGCGCCGCTGGTGGCGGTGATCGAACGCGACCGCCGCCAGCCGGAGTTCACCCAGACCTTCTGGGCCTACCTCGACCAGCGGGTCAGCGACGAGCGGGTGAAGCGCGGCCGGGCGCTGCTGGCCAAACATCGCGACCTGCTGAACGAAATTTACGCCCGATACGGCGTGCCGCCGCGTTATCTCATCGCCTTCTGGGGACTGGAGACCAATTTTGGCGACTATCTGGGCAATTTCCGGGTGATCGATGCGCTGGCGACCCTGGCCTATGACCGGCGCCGTGCCCGTTTCTTCCGGGGGGAGCTGCTGGGGGCGTTGCAGATCCTCGAGGAGGGCCACATCACACCGGATGCGATGATGGGCTCTTGGGCCGGGGCGATGGGACAGATGCAGTTCATCCCTTCCACATTCATCGGCTACGCCGTGGATTATACCGGTGACGGCCGCAAGGACATCTGGGACAGTCTCCCGGACGCCTTCTCTTCCGGGGCCAATTTCCTTTTCAAGCTGGGCTGGCGGGCGGCGGAACCCTGGGGCTGGGAGGTGCTCCTGCCGCGGGACTTCGACTTGATGTTGGCCGCGATGCAGAACAAAAAGACGCTGACGGCCTGGTCGGGGCTTGGGGTGCGGCGGACCGACGGCAAGGCATTGCCGCACTTGGATAGGGAAGGCGCCATCCTGCTGCCCCAGGGCCACAAAGGCCCCGCCTTCCTGGTTTACGACAACTTCCGCATCATCATGCGCTGGAACAATTCCATCAACTACGCCCTCTCCGTCGGGCATCTCGCGGATCGCATCGCCGGGCTGCCGCCGCTTGCGTCGGGTCGGGATGCGGAGCACAAGCCGCTTTCGCGCGTCGCGATCGGCGAGATCCAGCAGCTTCTCAACCGCCTCGGCTTCGAGGCCGGTGCAGCGGACGGCTTGCCGGGTCCCCGGACGCGCACCGCGATCCGCGCCTTTCAGCAGAAGCATGCGCTGCCGCCTGACGGCTATCCCGAGCCGGCG
>CAYZLP010001087.1:0-2002 GCA_964478635.1 uncultured Caldilineaceae bacterium | reverse complement strand
GCGCAGGAGCGCGGCCGCCGCTTCAATCGGCTCCGGGGCGACGGGGGCAAAGGCAAAGGCCGGGCCGAGCGGCGCCGGGTCCGTCACGGGCATCTGTTGGAAGTCATGGGGCAGGATGAGGCTGGCAATCTGGCCGGCCTGCGCTGCGGCAATGGCCTCGGCCATGGCGCGACCGGCTTCATTGGGGCCGGCCAGGTTGCGCTGCCAGCCCGACACCGTGGCATTCAGCTGCTCTACGGCCATGTTGAGGGGCGGATCCGCGGCCCGGCGTCACGACGCGTGATCGCCGATGAGGTTGACCATAGGCGTACGCGCCCGCCGCGCGTTGTGGAGGTTGGCTACGCCATTGGCCAATCCCGGCCCCAGGTGCAGGAGCGTCAGGGCCGGCTTCTCCGCCATGCGCGCATAACCGTCGGCCGCGCCCGTGCAGACGCCCTCGAAGAGACCCAGCACCGGCCGCACGCCGGCCACGCTGTCCAGCGCAGCCACAATGGGCATCTCCGTCGTCCCAGGATTGGCAAAGCAGACGTCAAGCCCTGCGTCCGCTGCGGTTTTGATGAGTAGGTCGGCGCCGTTCATGGAAACGTCCTTGGGTGGAGTGGGTGAGAGATCGTGAGATTATGAGATTGGTCTCAGCCTTCCCCTCCCCACTGCTCGGCCAGGCGTATGCAGAATTCGGTGGAGCGGACCATGTCCTGGACGCTGATCCATTCCAGGGGGCCGTGGAGATTCTGCATGCCGGTGAAGAGATTCGGCGTGGGCACGCCCATTTCGGTCAGGCGGGAGCCGTCGGTGCCGCCCCGGATGGGCAGGGAGTAGGGCTCGATGCCCATGGCCTGACAGACTGCGTTGGCCAGTTCGATAGGGCGCATGTCGTTCTCCAGCCAGTAGCGCATGTTGCGGTATTGGGGCGTGATCTCGCACGTGATCTCGGCCCGGGGCTCGCCCGCGGCAACGGCGGCACAAACCTGTTCGACCAGCGCGCCGTGGGCCGCCAGGCCGTCCAGCTCGAAGTCGCGCAGGATGAAATGCAGCTCCGCCTCGGCCGCCGTCCCGTGCATGGCATAGACGTGAATGAAGCCCTCCCGCTCCTCCGTTGTCTCCGGCGTGCGGGTGACCTGGGGCAAGGTATCGATGATCTTGGCCGCCAGGTGGAGCGCGTTGACCAGCTTGTCCTTGGCCGTCCCGGTGTGAATCGAGACGCCCTTGACCCGCACCACGGCCTTGTCGGCCGAGAAAGTCTCATAGACGATTTCACCCAACTTGCCGCCGTCCAGCGTATAGGCTACGTCCGCCTGCAGATCGCCCGGCAGGTCGGCGTGGACGCCCCGGCCGATTTCCTCGTCGGGCGTAAAGCAGACGCGGATGGGGCCGTGGCTCACCTCCGGGTGGGTCAGCAGATGCTCGGCCATGGTCATGATGATGGCCACACCCGCCTTGTCGTCCGCGCCCAGCAGGGTCGTGCCGCTGGCCGTGATGATGTCGTCGCCGACCTTCTCGGCCAGGTAGGGAAATTCTTCGGGCGAGAGTACGCGGCCGGGATCGTCGGGCAGGACGATGGGGTTGCCGTCGTAGTTGCGATGGACGATGGGCTTGACGCCGCTCCCGCTGAAGGCCGGCGCCGTGTCCACGTGGGCGAGGAAGGCAAGGGTCGGCGCAGCTTCCAGACTGGGCGTGGCCGGAAGGGTGGCCAGGACTGCGCCGTAATCGGTCAGCCGCACATCCTGCGCGCCCATGGCATTCAGTTCATCTACCAGCGGGTTGAGCAGGTCGTATTGCTTGGCGGTGCTGGGCGTGGTGGGCGAGCTTTCGTCGCTCTGGGTGTCGATCTGCACATAGCGCACCAGGCGCGCTTCCAGGGATTGGTCGAATTGGTTGGTCATGGATAGTGATCTCCGTAAATGAATCGATTGGTGGGTAAATGGCATGGAGTTTTGTAGGTGCGGTTTCCAACCGCACGCTCTTCGAGAACGACCAGACGTACATGGAGCCCGTGCGGTTG
>CAYZLP010001086.1:0-2003 GCA_964478635.1 uncultured Caldilineaceae bacterium | reverse complement strand
CACATCCTCCGGCCGGTCCCAATCGCGCAGCAGTTCGCCCGCAACCGGGATGCCGGCAACTTCCGCGGCGTGGCGGCGCAGCAGCACTCGTCCTCCCACATCGCCCTTCATTGCCAATAACTCGGGCCAAAACGAGCGGTCAAAGAGAGCAGGCGCGCCACGCAAGGCTCCGTCCACACGCGGCGCCGCCATGGGGGCGCCCGTCTGCCAGGCCCGTACCAACTGCCGCAGGAGCAACGGAGGCACAAAGGGCTGATCCACCGGCATGAAAATCGCGGCCTCCACGCCAACGGCTAGACCGCCTAGCCCTGCATGTACGCTCGTGGCCTGACCGTTGGCCCAGTGCGGATTGTGGACGCGCATGACCGCTGCTGTCGGCGCGAGGCCGGCGGCATCCAGCGCTGCCTCGACTTGCGCGCGGTACGCGCCCGTGACCACGACGACCTGCTGCAAGCCGCCTGCCAACGCCGTGCGCACGGCCCGCACAATCAACGGCTCGCCCTCCATGTCGATCAGCTGTTTGGGGCGCCCCATGCGCGTACTCTCGCCGGCGGCCAGTACAATGCCGGCAACCGGTCCATGCCTGCTCTGTACGGGCGAGTCGGTGTCTTGCTGCAAAGTCGTAACCAACGCGTATCTGCCGTGGGAGACGAGATGATCCGCCATCCATCTCCCTGCAGCCCGGCGAGGGGGTGTATCGGCTTTGTTCAGAAGACAAATGGGGCGCGCGCCAGGAGGACAGTCCTTCATGCCGCCGTCGGGAAGAAGCAACAACCGGCTGGCCTCCGCAGGCGCCAGACGATGGGTTTCATGGGCGGAAAGACCCAGCAAGCGGCGGATGCGTTCGGGGCGATGGAGATGCCGGGCGTCGATCGGTCGGCCGATTGCATCAAGGCCGAGCACGGGCGCCAACAGCGTGGCGGATGCGGGCAGGGCCGGCTCGTGAGCCGCCGGCGCTTTGGCGGGCAGCATTTTGCTGCCATCGGCTTCCACCAGGATCACGCCGATCCCCAGATCCCAGGCATGCTCGGCGAGGGCATCGAGCGCCTGTGGGGCAATTCCGGCCTTTTTGCGCACCGCGCCCTGTTCGATGGTCTGCCGGCCGATCAGTAGCGCCTGGCCATGGGCATCCAGCGCCGCCGCTATGGCGGAGAGGGGGAGGTCGCCGTCCGCGACGGGCACGACGGCCGGCGCGCGGGCAATCTGTTCGACGGCAATCCGGGTCGTCGTAGTGGCTACGACCCGCACGCCCTGTCCGCTCAGCTCGGCGGCGAGGCGAAAGAGTGCGCTGCTCTTGCCCCCGCCGCCGACCAGGGCGACAACTTCCGGCCGGGCCGGATCCGGCCGAAGGCGCATGGCCGCAGAGAGGAGCATGAAACGGTCTAGTCCCGGGGAATGCCGGTCAGCCGTATGCCGCTGCCTTTGACTTTGTTGCGGATATTGATGCCGATGAGTACCGCGGTCAACCCTTCAACGACGGGGGCATTGGCCAGGGGCCCTGCATTCACGGCAAAGAAACCGGCCGCTTCCGCCAGTTCAATGGCGACTTCCTTGGCCTCTTTGTCATCACCCACAACCAGGACGTCACAATCCGGTTCCCAGTCCAGATCGAGCAGATGCGTGGCCGAAATGTTTTGGAATGCAGCCACCACCCGCACGTTTTCGCCCAGCTGTGCCTGGGCTTCTGCCGCGGCAGAGCCGCCCTCAGGCTGCCAGAAGACCGATACCTTGGGCGGTTTGAGCGGTACGCCGACCGTGATCACGATCTTGCCCTGGCTGCCGGCGACAATCTGGTCGATGGTGGCGGATTGGGCGCTGTAAGGCACGCTGAGGACGACAATCTCGCCGGCTGCGGCCGCGGCCCCATTGTCGAGACCCGTAATCGTCGCACTGCCGTCAGGCAGACCCGCGGCTATCTCCGCGCTGACCGTCTCGGCCTTTTCCGCGCTGCGGCTGCCGATCACAATCGGATAACCGGCTGCGGCCCAGCGTACGGCCAGACC
>CAYZLP010001085.1:0-2004 GCA_964478635.1 uncultured Caldilineaceae bacterium | reverse complement strand
TGTCCAATCCCCATTCGGCTTCAAACGCAGCCACAATTTCGGGATCGGACATGGCTTTCTGCCCCAGGTTCGCCGTCACCGGATCGGCCGGTACTGCGTGGGAGATTACGAACGCAATCAGCGTAATCCCGATCAGCAGCGGAATGGTCAGCACCAGACGGCGGAGGATGTATTGGTAGAGAGGCATAAGTCGGTTAGGTTATTAGCTGTGGGGTGGCGGGGTGGTGGAGTTTCTGGCGTTGCGGCACTGGCCCAGAGTCTTGGGGATGGTACAATCCCCCAGGTGACAGCCCTGCGACCAAACTACGCTACAACCCAACTACCCCACCATCCTACTACCCCACACCCTCACTCTTCACTACTTGCTCAATAACGACACATCAACCCGCCACTGGGGGTTGTAGACGAAGCCCTGAAGATCGCTGCTCAGGCCCACCTGCAGGCCCGGCTGGATAATGGGCGCATAGGGCCCTTGGGCGATCAGGTAATCCTGCATCTCTTCGAACATGCCGGCACGGACTGCATCATCCGTCTCGACCTTGAGCGCGTCACGCAGGGCCAGGATCTCTTCATCGGCATTGTCGCTCGTCCAGTTGACACGATTGCCAACCACGCCATCGGGCAGGAATTCAACGTAATCCAGCGAATCACGATAGTCGGGCAGCCAGAGCCAGAGACCGAAGGGTTCCGTGCCCTGGCGGTAGGCTTCCAGCGCCACCTGCACTTCGGCCGGCGCCAGCGTCACGGTAAAGCCGGCTTCGGTCAGGTCTGCCTGGACTTTCTGGGCAAAGGTGCCGAAGTTGACGCCCGCAAAGGTGAAGTCGGGATAGGCCAGCTCAAGCTCGACGCCATCGGCATAGCCCGCTTCGGCCAGCAACTCGGCCACCCGGTCCAGATCCCGGGCCGGACCCGAATTGGCCTCATAGGCGCCCAGGAAACCGACCGGCAGCATGGCGGCAGGCGTCACGGTCTGACCGCCGGCCAGCACACGCATGCCTTCGTAATCGAGCGCATAGCGAATGGCCTCCTGGACCAGCGGATCCGCGGCAGGCCCGCCAATTTCCGGATCCTGGTTGCCCTTGAGGAAGACCAGCGTATCGCTAAGACCCTGATAGATGGTCACGGCATCATTGCCTTCCATGGTCGCGACCTGGTCGGCCGTCAGGTCCCAGGCGATGTCGATATCACCGGCTTCCAGCTGGATTTTCTGGGTGGCGGCTTCGGGAATGTTGCGGAAGATGACCCGGTCCATGGGGGCCGGCTCACCCCAGTAATTTTCGTTGCGCACCAGGACGGTCTCCACGCCCGGTTCCCAGCTTTCCAGTACGTAGGGACCACTGCCGGCCGAGTTCTGATTGAGCCATTCTTCGGCCGTATCGGCGGTCGCGGCATCCTCGGCGTCGGTCCCGCCCTGCTCCACGACCACGTCCTTGTTGACGATGCCGAAGCCGTCAAAGACCAGCTTGGCCAGGATGGCCGGATCGGGCTGGGCCAGGGTCAGCACGACGGTCGCATCATCCGGCGCTTCCACGGAGACGATGCCATCTGCCAGGAAGGAGGGATTACCCTTGAGATTGGCCAGACGATTGAAAGAGAAGACCACATCCTCACCCGTCATGGGGCTGCCGTCGCTGAAGGTGATGCCTTCGGCCAGGGTAAAGGTATAGACCGTGCCGTCCTCGCTGATCTCCCAGCTTGCGGCCGCATCGGGGATGATCTGTTCGACCGAGTCGGCCGGAAAGGTGACCAGGTTCTGGTAGGTCACTTTGTGGACAATGGTGGGCAGCGTTTCAAAGGAGCGCTGGGGATCGTAGGAGGCGGTATCCTCGGCAATGGCGATGACGATGGTGCTGTCGCCGGCGGCGTCGGCGCTTTCCGCAGCCTCTTCCGCGGGCGCGTCACCGGTCGGCGCGGCCGGGGGCGCAGCGCAGGCGGCCATGAGCATGGTGAAGGCCGCAAGCAGCGACAGATAGACGATCAGGCGAGTACGCTTCATGGATGACT
>CAYZLP010001084.1:0-2005 GCA_964478635.1 uncultured Caldilineaceae bacterium | reverse complement strand
TTCTTCATCCAGCACGATGACGAGGCGTGGCGCCACGAGCGGGCCAACTTGAACTTGATGGGCAAGTTTATCGCATCGCTCGCGGATCTCGAATAGGGCGAGAAGGGTCTCGAGGCAACCGGCTGCGCTGCTAGAAAAATCGTGGCCCTACGCGCGCAGAGCAAGAAAGTGGCGGTCTGGGACGGTCTTCGCTATGATGTGCTTATCCTGGCAACGATTGGTCGACTCGTCCCATGCCCAACACACCTATCGCGCGGCTCAAGTCCTGGCGCGGAGCAGGCAACCAAATCCATTCCCCGAATGCAATGACCAGGACGTACGCCTCCCGACCGGGCAGCTATCGCAAGCGCAAGTCCGGCAATCGCGTCGGCTGGTGGCTGTTGGGAGTGGCCGTCGGGGCCTTCATCCTCTTCTTCCTTTGGCAGCCGATTCCCCCTCCCGCCGCGCCGATTCCGCCGCCGGCCGGCACGCCGGTTACAGCCGTCGACATCGGCCGGCTGACGCCGGCCCGCGTCACCTACGTCGTGGATGGCGATACCATCGAAGTCGCGCTGGACGGTCGCACCTATCGTCTGCGCTATATCGGCATGGACACGCCGGAACGGGACGAACGCTTCTACCGGGAGTCCACAAACCGCAACCGGCAGTTGGCAGGCGGTCAGACTGTCTATCTGGAAAAGGATGTGTCGGAGACGGATCGCTACGGCCGGTTGCTGCGCTACGTCTACCTGGATGACGGGCGCATGGTCAACGAAGTGCTGATCCAGGAGGGCTTGGCCCAGGCTGCGACTTTCCCGCCGGACGTGCGCTATGCCGATCGCTTCCGCGCCGCCCAGCGGGAAGCCCAGCGTGCCACGCGCGGGATGTGGGGCGGCTAGCGGCCAGCGTCCCCGCAGTCTCGACCCGCCCGTGGCTGCAGGCCACTCTGGTGTATAATCGACCCATGACGACGCCCATCTTGGCCACGAAAGTCTATGTCCCGCCGCCGCGACCCCAACTCATCCGCCGCCCGCGCCTGCTGGCAAGGCTGACACAGGGGCGGCAGCACAAGCTGACCCTTATCTCGGCACCGGCCGGCTTTGGCAAGACGACGCTGGTCAGCAACTGGCTTGCCGAGCCGCCGTCGACTATCGCCTCTCCCTGCGCCTGGCTCTCATTGGAGGACGGCGACGGCAACGTTGTTCGATTTTTCGACTACTTTGTGGCGGCGCTGCAGACGGTGGCCCCGAAACTGGGGACGGGGTTGCAGGCCATGCTCCATTCGCCCCAGCCCCCCTCGCCCGAAATCATGCTGACGGCACTGCTCAATGAGCTCGTCGTCTTTCCCGAGCAACTCATCCTGGTTCTGGATGACTACCACGCGGTGGATTCTCCGGCCGTGGATCAGGCCCTCGCATTTCTCATCGAGCACCTGCCCCCGCAGCTGCACCTGATCATGACGACCCGGGAGGATCCCTCGTTGCCGCTGGCCCGGTTGCGCGCCCGGGGGCAACTGACGGAGATCCGGGCTGATGACTTGCGCTTCACGCCCGAAGAGGCGGCTGACTTTCTGGACCAGGTCATGGGGCTTGAAATCAGCCCCGAGGATGTTGCGGCCCTGGAACGGCGCACCGAGGGCTGGATCGCGGGGCTCCAACTAGCGGCTCTCTCCATGCAGGGGCGGAGCGATCTGCACGCCTTTGTCCGGGCTTTCGCCGGCGACAACCGCTACATTGTCGATTATCTTGTAGAAGAGGTGCTCCAGCAGCAGTCCGAAGAGACCCGCAGCTTCATGCTCCAGACCGCAATTCTGGAGCGGCTGAGCGGCTCCTTGTGCGATGCCGTTACGACGCGGGCCGACGGCAGCGCGCGCCTGGCCGCGCTGGAGCGGGATAACCTCTTCGTCATTTCCCTGGATGACAAGCGTCATTGGTTCCGCTATCATCATCTTTTCGGCGATGTGTTGTACGCCTATTTGTTGGCTGAGGAGCCCGACCGAATTCCTGTCCTGCACCGGCGGGCGAGT
>CAYZLP010001083.1:0-2006 GCA_964478635.1 uncultured Caldilineaceae bacterium | reverse complement strand
ACCGGCTGGCTGGAAGATATCCTGCTGCGCATTCAGGCCGGCGGCGGGCGGCGCAAGGATCTGGCGCTCATGGAGCACATCACCAAGTTCATTGCGGGCAAGAGCTTCTGCCCCTTCGGTGATGCGGCCGTGTGGGGCCTGCAGAGCAACCTGGCCAAATTTGAGGGCGAGTTCATCCAACTGATCGACGCGACGAACCCGGCCGAAGCCACACCGGTCCAACCGATCCGCCCGATTTACCGGCCCGACGCCGGACAGCCAAGCCGTGTGGCCGCCAATACACTGGCCCCCACGGGCGACTCGCCCCTGAATCGGGATCACTTGGTGGGCGCGGACGACTAAACTTGCATGTTCAAGCGGTATAACTGATAGAGAACTAACATGAGCGAAGAACTGGTCACGCTGACAATCGACGGGCGCGAGGTAAGCGTTCGCCCCGGCACCCTGGTCGTGGATGCAGCCGAGGAACTCAACATCGAGATCCCGGTCTTCTGCAGTCACCCCAAGCTGGATCCCGTGGCGTGCTGCCGCATGTGTCTGGTGGAGATCGAAGGTCCCCGGGGCCCCATGCTGCAGACGGCCTGTTCGGTGCCTGTCCGTGAGGGCATGGTCGTCCACACCGATACGCAGCAGGTGAAGGATACCCAGGAAGCAAATCTGGCCTTTATTCTGCTCAACCATCCCCTGGACTGTCCCATTTGCGACAAAGGTGGCGAATGCCCGCTCCAGGACCAGACCATGCGCTTCGGTCCGGGCATCAGCGACCTGGTGGAACCCAAACGCCACAAAAAGAAGCACTATCACATCTCCGACACCATCGTCCTCGATCAGGAGCGCTGCGTCATCTGCTGGCGCTGCATTCGCTATCTGGAGGAGTGGGAGGACAAGCCCCAGCTGGGTCTCTTCCGCCGGGGCGGCGAGACGCTGATCGACATCCAGAACGGCCAGCCGGTCGACGCCAAGACAAGCGGCAACATTATCGACATTTGCCCCGTCGGCGCTCTGACCAGCCAGGTGGCCCGCTTCCAGTTCCGGCCGTGGCAGATCGATCGCACACCGACCATCGATCCCCATTTTTCTACCGGCGATAACATTCGCATCGACACGCGCACCTATAAGATCCGGCGCATTGTCGGCCGGGAGAACATGGGCGTCAACGACCAGTGGATCGCCGACAAGACCCGCTTCGCCTATGAATGGGTTAACAGCGAGGATCGGCTCACCATGCCGCTGGTCCGCAAGGACGGCGAGCTCCAGCCCGCGACGTGGAGTGAAGCGCTCCAGACGGTCGCAGCGCGCCTGGGCGCAATCAAGCAGCGCCACGGCGCAGACACGATCGGCGGCATCGGCAGCGCCAAGCTGAGCAACGAAGCCAATTATCTGCTCCAGCGCTTCATGCGCCAGGTCATCGGCGCCAACAATGTCGACCATCGCAACGGCGGTGACGTCGCGGCCCTGCCGACCGGCATGCCTTCGCTGGCAGGCGTCATGAAGCCCCAGTACGGCCCCGCGCCCCAGCATGACGTCATCATGCTCTTCGGCATCGACCCGAGTGAAGAGCTGCCCATTCTCGATGTACATCTGAAGCGGGCCGTGCGGCGAGGCGGCGCCAAGCTGATTATCGCCCACCCGCGCCAAATCGAACTGACCCGCTATAAAGGCCCCTATCTGAGCTACCGCCCGGGAACCGAAGCAACGCTGCTCAACGGGCTGACTCGCCTGGCGCTGGACGTTGAAGGCGAAGAGAAGGAGCGGGTGGCCAAGATGGTTGCCGACGCCACGGATGCCAAGCTGCGGGATCTTTGCGGCGTCGACGTTGAATCAGTCGCCGCGGCCGCGCAACTCCTGGCTGAAGCCAAGAATCCGCTGATCCTTTACGGGCCCATGGCAGCCCAGGGCGCCATGGGCGAGCAGGTCCGCAACGGCCTGACCAACCTGGCCATGGTCATCGGCCATTACGACAATCTGGGGTATCTGGGGCTGGAAGCCAACAGTCAGGGCTGCCG
>CAYZLP010001082.1:0-2010 GCA_964478635.1 uncultured Caldilineaceae bacterium | reverse complement strand
ACCCACTGTTCGCTGCCGTTTAGATCGAGCTGTTCCATGACGGCGATACTGTCAGGCAGGGGCCAGCCGTCGGCCGCAGTGTAGGCGGGTGTGTGGGCAAAGCGCTGGGAGGCGACAACGGTCAGCGCGGCCACCAGGGCCATGGCGCCAATCCCGGCCGTCACGGCGGCGGGCGTGCGGGCGCGGGCGATCAGGAAGTAGATCAAGCCTGCGTCGGCAGCGAGAAGCAGCAGGTTGACGGCCAGCGGCGTCCCGGTGGTAAAGGGTGAGGCCAGCACAGGCAACAGCAGCAGGAGAGCCAGCAGCGCAGCAACCAACAGCGCCAGCCAGCGCACTATGCGGCTCAGTATCCCGGCTCCGGCGGCAGCGCGGGTTTGGGATGTCCGTACAGAATCAGATCGGGCGGGGGTGAGGGTACTCATGCGTTGTTTTCTCCTTCCAAATCGACAGAATCGTTCCAGTATACGGCAATCAATGGCATGCCCATGGTGTAGAGATTTCGCAACAGTCCATGCAGTGCGGCCTGATCGGCAACCTGCCCAATCAGCGCCGTAATTTTGCGGCCTTGTTCGTCGGACTCAACACGCATTTCCATACCTTCAAAGAACTTTGTCCAGTTCGATCCCAACCGGCCTTGGACGCGGACGGTGTAGTGAGCAGACTGGTCCATGTGCAACTGTGGTTGGCCGGTCATCATGCTCCTTCCTTCCATCCCGTATGCGCTTGCTCCGGGGATACACTCTGCGGCACTTCTCGGAAGTCAACATGCATCGCTAGTGCGCCACGAGGGATGAAAATCCAGGAGAATCGGCTGTAATCAGCGTCATCCGCGGTCCCTTTTCAGGTCAGCTTCTTGCAGTCGTGCGGTGCGCAACTTCCGGATTCAGCTCTGACTATAGTCTAGCGATTGGGTGCGGGGCGCGCATCATCCTTCCGGTATGATCCCGGTATGATCTGGCCGGCAAGCGAATGGTTGGGAACGGAACGGCTAGTGGGGAAGCAGACCCAAGGCGCGGGCGCGCTCGACGGCCGCGCGCCGGTCGCCGACGTCCAATTTGGCGTAAATATGGGCCGTGTGGCTTTTGACTGTGGGGAGGGAAATGACAAGCCGCTGGGCAATCTCGGCATTTGTCAATCGTTGGGAGAGCAAGACCAGGACTTCCTGTTCCCGATCGGTCAGCGGTTCGATGAGGGCGCCCTCGGTCCGATCCGACAGCGCTTGGTCAGATTTACGGAGTTGCGGGTCTGGGGCGGATTGTTCAGAAAAGAGTGCGACCAGATGCCGTGCATAGCGCGCGCCCGGACTCTGTACCGGAACGCCGGCGAGTAATGCAGCCATGGGAAGCCCTTCGTCCAGGAATACCCGCGCGTAGCCTTCCGGTTCGGCAAGCGTCAGGGCGCGCGTCAGCCAGCCGGGGCGTGCATCAGCCGCGCGGCAGGCGGCCGTCCTTGCCAGCAGGACCAGACATTCCAGGACAACACCCATGCGCCCACCGGTTTCGGCCGCGGTCAGCATGGCATGCAGCCGCTCCTCGGCAGCGTCGGGTTCTCCCTGCGCCAGGAGAACCCGGGCCAGCGTCAATTCTTCATATTCCCGGACATATTCGGCCGGCGCGTGACGCACGTATGCGTCAGCCCAGCGCTCGGCAAGTTCGATCTGATCTTGTGAGAGCCAGACACGCGTGCGCTGGGCCGCGACGAGTTCGGTCAGACGCGCCACGCCGTAAATGTGGAGCAAGAGATCGGCTTCCTGCAGCGAGTGCAGGGCATCCTCGGTTTCACCGCGACAATGCTGCAACTGCGCCAGGTAGAGATACTCGTAACGGAGATCGTCGGTGATGCCGCCCTTACGCGAGAGTTCGATACCACGCTTCAAACAATGCGCTGCCGATTCGAGATCGTTTTGTTCGCGCCGGATATCGCCCATGATGCACCATGCCAGCCCCAGGGGCGCCATGGCAGGATCTTGCGTCTCGCCCAGCGCAATGGCGGACTCGCACGTTGCCAGGG
>CAYZLP010001081.1:0-2012 GCA_964478635.1 uncultured Caldilineaceae bacterium | reverse complement strand
CATCCGCTCCTTTCTCATCGGCCTGCTGGCTGTCATCCGGGCCGTTCTTGGCCAGATTCGCTGGCTCGGTGGGCGTGGGGGCGAGGCGGCGCTGCTGTATGGTCTGGCGATTGTTGGCTTTGTCGCAGTCTTCCGCACTTTGGGCGCTGGTTGGCTGGTCCCTCCCGCGGATGGCAAGCCCGCGACCACGGCCCGCAATCTGTTGGCCGCCCAAGGGTGGCGGATCGGGCTTGGCCTGCTTCTCGTTGGCCTTGCCACCGCGGGCGCAGTCCTGGGTCTGCGTGAATTCCATTTGCGAGAACCGTGGACCACTGCGGGCTGGCTCTATTACGGCGGCAGCGTGGCGGCCATGCTGCTGGCCTTGGCTGTGTTGACCAACTACCGCTTGCCCGCCCTGCCTCACGAGGAGGACGTAGGTTCGGCTGTACGCTGGGGCAGATTTACGGTTCCCGCGCTACTCATGTTGATTTTGCTGGTAGGGCTCGTTTTCCGGCTCTACCGCTTCGAAGAGCTGCCCTTCGGCACGTGGTACGACGAGGCGGAAAATGGATTGCAGGCCCTCCGCCTCTTGGAAGACCCCAACTTTCGCCCCGTTTTCGCCAATTCGACCCACGCCCCGGCCCACTACATCTATCTGATTGCCGGCGCTTTCAAGCTCTTTGGCGTCTCCACCGAATCGATTCGTCTCGTCAGCGTCGCCATGGGTTTGGGGACGATCCTGGGCGGTTATCTCTGCGGCCGGGAACTCTTCGGCCGTGTGGCCGGCTTGAGCGCCGCCTTCCTGCTGGCGGTCTCCCGCTGGGATGTGAACCTCAGCCGTATCGGCATGTACAACATCAGCACACCGCTCTTTGCGCTCTTGACCGTAGGCTTCTTCCTGCGCGCCCTGCGCACGCGCTCCCTGTTCGATTTCGGGCTGGCCGGCATCTTTTTGGGATTGGGGCTCTCGTTCTATGCCGCGTTCCAATTGATCGCCCTGGCCATGGGGATCTTCGGCCTTTTCCTGCTGCTGCTGGAACCGCGGGTTTTGACCCGCTACTGGCTGGGCATCATGGCGGCGCTCTTCATCGCTGTCCTCGTGATTGCGCCTGTCACGCAATTTGCCTACGATCACCCCGACATCTACTTCGACCGTACCCAAAACACGTCGCTCTTCACCGATAAGGAGCCGGCAGAGCGGTGGCCGGCCCTGCGGGAGAACGCACAGCGCCACCTGCTCATGTTTAACCGGACCGGCGATCCCAACGGCCGCCATAATCTGCCTGGCGCACCCATGCTGGATCCCGTGACGGGCGCGCTCTTCGTGTTGGCCCTGGCGCTGGCCCTGTGGCGCTGGCGGCAGCCCCGCTGGCTCCTCCTACCCGTCTGGCTCGGTGTAGCTCTGCTCGGTGGAATTCTATCGCTGGATTTCGAGGCGCCCCAGTCCCTGCGCGCCGTGGGCACGCTGCCCGCGGCCTATCTGCTGGCGGCCGGGGTGCTGCACCTCCTCTGGCTGGCATGGAGCCGGGAAGGCGGCCGCTACTATCCGGGCTTTTTCGGCGTGATTGCGGCGCTCTTGCTGCTGCCTGTTGCGCTCTATGACGGACACTTCTATTTCAATGTGCAGGCGCGCGATTTTGCCGTATGGAACGCCTTTTCGACGCCGGAAAGCATCACGGCGACCCGGTTGGATGAACTGGAGCCCGGGACGGAGGCCCACATCAGCGCACTCTTCCACGGCCATCCCACCATGCGGTTTCTCGCGCCCGACGCGCAGACTTACGACCGGTTGGAGACCGATACCCGTTTTCCCCTGCCCGTTCCCGCCGATCGCAGCCTCTTGTTCATGATCGATGCCGACCGGCGCGCGCAATACGAGACCTTGCGCACGCTCTACCCTGACGCAACCTTCGTTGAGCACCGATCCCCCTTCGGCGGACCGGCTTCGGTCTACGAAGTCGCGCTGGAGCCCGAAGACCTGCGGGCGCTGCAGGGTGTGGAAGGGCGCTATTATCCGAACGGGGAGTGGTCCG
>CAYZLP010001080.1:0-2013 GCA_964478635.1 uncultured Caldilineaceae bacterium | reverse complement strand
GTCGACTGCAAGCGGAAGCCGATCGTCTGGACACCGAATTGCGCAAGTTGGTCGAAGAACTGGGGGTGCCGGCCGCGAACGTCGACGTAGTGGTTGAGGCGCATAACAACGCCGCGGAGGCCATCACGCGCTACGCCGCGGCCAACGAGGTCGATCTTGTGGTCATGTGCACCCATGCCCGCAGCGGGCTGGAGCGCGGGTTGCGCGGCAGCGTCGCCGAAGCCGTCCTGCACCAGGCCCCCTGTCCGGTTTTGCTTGTACGAGCGAAGGAACACTGAGATTCAGGAGGTCACGATCTGTCATTCTGAGCGGGTCAAACCAGTCTCGTTACTCTGGGGAAAGACCAGCGAAGAATCTCGTTTAGTAACAGATCGTGCACCGCTGAGATTCACTGACAGACAAGTAAGGGAAGATCCCATGGGTTTCGAATGGCTCGCGCTATTGATGTTCGTTTTCTTCTTTTTCCTGATTCTGATCGGCTATCCGGTTGCATTCTCCTTTGCCGGGACCGCCATCGTCTTCCTGCTCTTGGGACTGACCGTCGGCGCCTTTGACCTGCGCCTCTTGCGCCTCCTGCCAAACCGGTGGTTCGGCACCATGTCGGACTTTACCCTGCTGGCCATTATCTTTTTCGTCTTTATGGGGGCCATTTTCGAGAAATCAGGGCTGGCCGAACAACTCCTGGAGACCATCGGCCAGTTGATGGGCCCCATGCGCGGCGGGCTGGCCCTGGCGGTGGTACTCGTGGGGACGCTGCTGGCGGCCGCAACGGGTGTGGTGGCCGCTACGGTCATCGTCATGGGCCTCATCTCTCTGCCCATTATGGTGCGCTACGGGTACAATCACCAGCTGGCCACCGGCATCATTACCGCCTCGGGCACCATGGCTCAGCTATTGCCGCCGAGCCTGGTTCTGGTGGTGCTGAGCGATCAGCTCGGCGTGGGCGTGGGTGACCTCTTTTTGGGCGCGCTCTTCCCCGGGTTGATCCTGTCTGGACTCTACGCCCTGTACGTCATTTTCATCGCCATCATCCGGCCCGACGACGCGCCGGCGCTGCCGCCCGAGGCGCGCACGCTGCGCGGTTGGGCACTCTTCCGCAAAGCACTGGTGGCCGTGGTCCCACCGGTGCTCCTGATCTTCGCCGTGCTGGGCAGCATCTTCTTCGGCATTGCCACCCCCACGGAAGCCGGCGCCGTCGGCGCCATGGGTGCGTGCATCTTGACGGCCCTCAATCGCAATCTGACCTGGAAGCTGATCAAGGATGCGGCCCGCTCGACGGCCAACATCACGGCCCTGGTCATCATGATTCTCTTCTGCTCGACCATGTTCGGCCTGGTCTTTGACGGCCTGGGCGGCCAGCGCTACGTCCAGAATTTGCTGACCAGCCTCCCCGGCGGCTTCTGGGGTTTCATTATCGTGGCCAACATTATTATCTTCCTCCTGGGCATCAACCTGGAATTCATTGAGATCAGCTTCATCGCCATGCCGCTGCTGGTTCCCGCCGCCGTGGAGCTGGGCGTCGACCTGGTCTGGTTCGGCGTGATGATGGCCATCAATCTGAACATGGCCTTCATTTCGCCGCCGGTAGGCTTCTCCCTCTTCTACCTGCAGAGCGTGGCGCCACCGGAAGTAGAGACCATCGACATCCATCGCGGCGCATTGCCTTTCATGGTTCTGCAAGCCATCGCGCTGATTATCGTGATCATCTTCCCCCAGACGGTGCAGTGGCTGGTAAACGCGGCCGCCTAATTGGGACGGGCCGCACGCAGGCAAAGAAGTCTGACTTTTTGAAAAAGTCAGACTTCTTGACCAACCCAATACAATCTTCGATTCCGCAAAAAGGGGGGATTGACCGCACGGTCAACCCCCCCTTTGCTTTTCGCGCTACGACTCAAGCGGCACAACGCGTCAATGGCAAAATCGCATGCCGAAAGTCTATCCCTGAGCCAGGTAGCTCAGCATGGCCAGTTCCGCATAGCCGTGCCACTGTTCAATGGCTTCGCGGAAAGCAAC
>CAYZLP010001079.1:0-2014 GCA_964478635.1 uncultured Caldilineaceae bacterium | reverse complement strand
GGCGAGAAGGGCTGCGCTGCCCACCGCCCCAATGCCCAGGGCGCGGCGCTCGGGCATAAGAAACGAGACCGCATAGAGCGCGCCGAAAACCGCAAGGGGCAACGGCGCGTAGAAATACTGGGTCTGGGCCGGCGTGGCGGCCAGCGCGCTCAGAAATGCCGCAAGGATCAGCAGCGCCAAAACGAGCAGCGCGCGGCGTTGTGACGCCTTGCCTGCCGGCCATGCCCAGAGCGCCATTCCCCCGAAGGTCAGCAGGGGCAGGGCATTTGCCGGCTGGCGCAGAAGAAGATCGCCACCGACCCGCAGCTTCGCCCCCAGGCTCATGCCGGGATAGTCCGCGGCCTGGGCCAGGTAATATTGAGTGTTGAGGCGCACATAGGTCAGATTGCCGAAAAGGAACCCCTCCGGCCCGCGAGCCAGCAGCCACAGGGCCGGCAGCGCACCCAGGATTCCGCCCAGCGCAAACCAGCCGATCATGCGCAAGCGTCTGGCCTGATCGCTCGGCACACTGAGCCAGTACCCGGCCAGGAAGGCCGGAATCAAAAGCGCAAAGGAAGCGCGCGATATGATGGCCAGGCCGAGCAGAACGCCTGCAGCGAGTGCGGTCCACGAGATGCGGCGATTATCCGGCCGGCTCAGATCGCCCAGCAATAGGCTGGCCGCCAGGAGGGTCAGCAGAATCGGCAGGTCGTGATTCCAGGCGCGTCCGCTGGTATAGACGAAGAGCGGCGTAAAGGCCAGAAGCACGGCGCCTGCCGCGCCCAGACCCAAACCCGCCCAGGGCTTGCCCGGCGCCAGTAGCCGGTAGCCGGTAAGCAGCAGCAGCCCCAGCGTAAGCCAGGCGCAGAGCATGGAGAAGGCCCGGGCGGTCAGCAGCAGCTGGGGCGACAAGCGAAAAAGGGCTGCGTCGATCAGGCTGAGCAGCGGCAGGTGGAAGTAGGGAAAATCGACATAGGGCAGCAAGCCGTCCCGGGCGATCAGGGCGGCGCCGGCGATGAATTGATGCTCATCGTGGTTGAGCCCGCGGCGCATGTTCAGGCCCCAGATCAGGAGGCCCAGCGCCAGCATCAGCAGTGCAGCCGCAAGCCAGAGGGCCGATGATACACGGCGGGACGAAGGCGCTTCACCGTACCCGACACCGTGCCCGTCACCGTATCCGTCACCGTATCCGTCACTGCGAACATTGACCGTCATTGTTGGGCGATGACGGGCAGCAGGGCCCGGCCTTCCACACAGAGTAGGTAGATCGGCACGGTCTGGCGAACGTAGGCGCCCGATCCGTCCAGCGGATCGATGATCAGCGCAGCGCTCACAGGATTGGCGCTGGCCAGGGGCGCCGGGTCGACCGTCACCGTGAAGGTATTGGGGATCGTACCGCCGGCCGGCGCCACCGTGGCCCAGTCGACGGGCTGGCCCCCATTACCGACCTGGACTGCGTACGGCAAACCGAAGGCCCCGACGATGGTGAAGATTCGTTGTTGCGGGATCAACGGTTCTTCGCAGGGGTCGAAGAGGAAGACGCCCGGGTTTGGACTCACATCGATGCCGGGCAGCACATTCAGGCGGATGAAGACGCGCAACGGCTGGTTGGTCGGATCGGCCGCAGGAGAGCGCACGCGAATCACCGTTTCGTAGACGCCGGGGGCCAATCCCCGCGTGTCGAACAGAATCCTGAGCGTAGACGTGGTTTCCAGTTCCGGTCGCGTCGGCGTTGGGACGGCGGTGACCCAATCCAGAGGCAGACCCGGCGTCGGTTCGATACTGTAGCTGAAGGGGACGCCCTCGATCAGCTCATCCTGGCCTGGGAGCGATGCGCTGATCAACACCTCACTGCCAAGATCCGGATCGTCCTGGACGATGCCCTGGCTGAGGGTGTCTTCTACCGTGATGGACGCTGCGTTGTTGACGGTCAAGACCGGCTGGGGGTCAAAGGCGCCGCCATCCAGATTGCCAATGCGTACGGTGCGGCTGTTGGTGCTGACCTGAATCTCTTCAAAGGTGGCGCTATTGTTGG
>CAYZLP010001078.1:0-2017 GCA_964478635.1 uncultured Caldilineaceae bacterium | reverse complement strand
AGAAGGATGAGAGCGCCTGCCTGGCCGCCGAATACAGCAACCTGATCGACCGCCAGCAGGCCACGCAACAAGCGCCCATCTATCTGCCCCTCATCCGTCAGGAAGCCCAGTAGGCTAAAATCGTTGTAGCGAAGGGTCGACAACGCGAGGGTTGGTGCAATGAAGGAGCCGCACCAACCCTCGTCATTTTTCATGTAGCCAATTTGTAGCCACCAACCAAATACGGTAGTTCACGATTTGTCGATCATCCAGGTTGCTCGCTGCGCCGAGCCGTGAGATGACCGTACCCGACATTTCGTAACAGCAGGCAATTCCACGGGTAGGAAAAGGGTTATGGCTCACCATACAATCAAGACCGGCTACAATGATTTGTACGACCGGCTCAACCGCTTTCCTCAGGGGGCGTCTCATTCAGAACTGCTCTTTGAAATCTTGAAAATCCTGTTCAGCGAGCGGGAAGCTGAGCTTGTGTCACTCCTGCCGATCCGGCCCTTTACCGCAGAAAAGGCCAGCCGGATCTGGCAAATGGATTTGACAAGCACGCGAAAGATACTGGATGAACTGGCCGGCCGCGCGCTCCTGGTTGACATTGTGCAGAACGGAGAAACAACCTACATTCTGCCGCCCCCCATGGCAGGATTCTTCGAGTTTTCGATGATGCGCGTGCGCGCCGATATCGATCAAAAGGCGCTGAGCGAGTTGTTCTATGAATATATGAATGTGGAAGAAGATTTCATCCGCGATCTCTTCACGGATGGCGAAACGCAACTGGGCCGGACGTTTGTGCACGAGCCGGCGCTGTCGCCGCAAAACGCGCTACAGGTGCTGGACTATGAGCGGGCGTCGGAAGTGATCCGTGCGGCCACACACCGCGGGGTCGGTACGTGCTATTGCCGGCACAAAATGTCGCATCTGGACCGGGCTTGCGGCGCTCCGCTGGAAATCTGCATGACCTTCAACAGCACGGCCGCTTCGCTCATCAGGCATGGGCATGCCCGGGAGGTCGAGGTTGAAGAAGGCCTCGATTTGTTGGAGCAGGCGTATGCCCACAATCTGGTGCAGTTTGGCGAAAACGTCAGAGAGAATGTAGCGTTCATCTGCAATTGCTGTGGCTGCTGCTGTGAGGCCATGATTGCGGCCCGCCGGTTTGCCATCCTGAACCCTGTCCATACGACGAATTTTCTCCCGGAGATCGAAGAAGAGAAGTGTACCGGGTGCGGGAAATGCGTCACGGCCTGTCCGGTAGAGGCCATGACGCTGGTCTCGGCCAATGATCCCAGCCGACCAAAGCTGAAAAAGGCGAAACTGAATGAGGATGTCTGTCTGGGCTGCGGCATCTGCGTGCGCAACTGCACGCGGGACGCCATTGGCTTGAAATCGCGTCCTGCAAGGGTGATAACGCCACGCGACGGCGCGCATCGGGTGGTCATGATGGCAATCGAGCGCGGAAAGTTGCAGAACCTGATCTTCGACAATCAAGTTCTGAAAAGCCATCGAGCCCTGGCCGGCCTCCTGGGCGTGATCTTGCAGCTTCCGCCCGTGAAACAAGCGCTTGCCAGCGAGCAGGTAAAATCTCGCTATTTGGAAGCCTTGATTCGCCGCTACAACGCGCGCCATCAAAGGCAACAGCAGCGCCAACAGGTGTGACGAACCGTTCGCCCGACAGTATTACATTCGCTGTCACACCTTCAGCTTACGCAGGGTCCAGCGCCGGCCGAAGAACTCCTCGTCCAGCCACAGGTTGATGAGGGCCAGATCCACCTCTTCCGGATCGAACTCGCCGCCCGACCATTCCACCATCATCTCGTGGTCCTCATGCTTCTTGTCCGCGAGCGCTTCCAGGAAGTTTGAATAGCCCCACAAGCCGCCCACATCTTCGGGCGGACAGGCGCGCTTGGCCTTGATGCAGACGGGGTAGAACTTGCCGGGTTCGTAGGGCAGCACGGCTTCCACCTCCACGAGATGCTGCCAGTAGTCACCAAAATCGTACGTATAGATGAAACGGTAGCCTACGGAC
>CAYZLP010001077.1:0-2020 GCA_964478635.1 uncultured Caldilineaceae bacterium | reverse complement strand
AACTGGAAACCGCAGACATCGTTACGTCAGAATCACCCGCTGCACCGATCAGGCCAGGGCGAAGAGCCCGCCTCCGACGTCGCGGAAGCGACGATTGCTGATCAGGGCGTAAAAGACCGGGCCCGGCGGCGTGCGGCGCACCATATTGACGGCGCTATAGACGCTCTTGGCATGAACCGTCCCTTGCGGGCTCAGGCCAGTCAACTCCGGTACAATCTGTTCGACCAGAAGCGCCAAGTCGATGTTGGCGGTATCCAACTCGTTGCGCAGTCGGGCGATGGCCGCGGGATCGTTTTCCGCCACGATCAGGGTATCGTCATACTCACACGCGACCTGCACCTTGTTCATGTCGAAGGCCAGGCGCTGATTCTCCAGATCGGCTGTGGCAACCCGGGCCCACTCGCGCTTGGCCCGTCGGGTGCGAAAATCGATAATGAGCTCATCGCCGCTGTCGGCCCGCTCCAGGGTAATGTAGGCGCCCACGGGCAGGTTGTGATCATCCATCCACTTGCCGAGACCGGAGACGAAGCGGGCCTGATGGGCAACCCAGCCCGTATACTTCGTGCCCCAACGCCCATCCACCAGCGTGACGATCGACTTGCCGTGGTCCTGTTGAGGGAAAAAGCCCTTGGTCCGGCTGGAGAGCGGAATGGTCCCGTATTTCCGGTGGGGGTAGATCAACATGAAGCTCGTACTGGGGACCAAGGACGGACCGTCGGAGGCAAGGCTGCTTTCGCCCCACTCATCGTCCAGTTCCCACTCCAACTGCAGCAGCTCGACGCTTAGCAGCGAGCGGTTGTAAGGAACAGGCTTGTAGCGCAGCAGGGGCGGCGGGGCCCCGACCACCTCCGGCTCAAGACGAACCAGGTGCCACAGCTGCTCCCCGTTCCGGTCCACGGCGTCGAAGCGCTTGTCCGCGCCCAGCGCGTGGGCGAGGCTGATGAGGCGCATGGACTCGGGCACATTTTCATCCAGTTCGAGTTCGGGCAGCATCTGTGCGGCCGCCATGGGCTCACCCTGTACCTCGATGAGGGCTTCTGCGATGTTGAGATGCCCCACATGGACCTCGGCCAGCATATCCGCCAGGAGCCACGTACCATCCACCTCGACGAAGTCATCGCTCCGGTTGCCTTCCTCCAATGCGTAGAGCAGGCTTTCATCAATTTCGTCCAGATAGAGGGAATAGATCTCTGCCGCCGAGAGGAGTGAGCCATCATCAAGCAGCGTGCTGCCATTGGCGGCATTCAGACGGTGGGGCGTCTGCAGTCCGGCGGCAAATTCCCGGGATTCGTCTTTGCCGGCGAACTCTATCGTAATCACATCGAAATCACCATGTTCCGGGTTTTGACCTTCCCGCACGGCGGCCACCTGACCGACGGCGAAGTCCAATGCCGGAAAGACGAGCGTTTGGCCGACTTCGTACCGTTCCTGGGGCAAGTAGATGTCGCCTTTGGCCAGTTCGGTTTCGATGGTCGCATTCTCGCGACGCAGGTACTCTTCTACCAGGGCGATGGCTAATTCTTCACGGCTTTTCGGCGCCTGAGCATCGAGCAACAAATTGTATAAAAACTCCAGGTCATCACCGGTGACCTCAAATTGATCGCGCCAGAAAGCTGCTGTTTGGGTTTGTCGTTGCAGCACGCTTTCCTCCCATATTATTTGGTTGAAACACAACCTATTGAAAATTAAATTGCAAAATTCCGCTGCCAATTGCAACCTAAGATTATATCAGCGTCGGGGAAAAACTCAAAACGCGACCGGCAAATCTGGAGAGCGATTCATGGGGGATAGACCGCAGATCGGGCGGATGCGGCGGACGCCCACGGATTTCTTGCACAATCAGGCACGATCCGTGGCATCCGCCCGATCCGCGGTCTATTGGGCTTTTCTCAGCCCGATCGCGAATCGGTTGGCGGATTGTGGCGGATCATTTACAATGAGGGGCGCCGGTGTCTGTCATACAGGCGCCGGGGTCCGCGGTGGCGTCAGAGTCGCTGCGGGTGTTGCCTCTACGACCTCA
>CAYZLP010001076.1:0-2024 GCA_964478635.1 uncultured Caldilineaceae bacterium | reverse complement strand
CGTGTTGTCGGTCACCGTGTTGTTGCCTGCTGCGCCGCGGAGCTCGATGCCGCTGCCGTCGAAATTGCGAATCGTCAGACCGCGGATGGTAACGTTACCCGTCTCGACAATGATGCCGGCGGTGCTTCCGGCATTGGCGCCGTCGACGATGACTGTCCCACCGGGCTGGCTAGCGCCCTCGACAATGACCGCCTTGACGATGGCCGGCAAGGCGCGATCGAGGGCAATCACGGGCGCTTCGTTATCTGGCGTGGGGATGGCGAAACGGAGGACGCTATCGAGACCGTCCCGCGCGTTCGAGCCATTGAGGGCCTCCCGCAGCGAACAGTGATTGATATCACAACTGCCGTCATCGACATCATCAGTTGTGTTGACAATGCGAATGGGGCTTTCCATTTCATATGCACCGATGTCGCAGCCAGATCCGTCAGGACGAGGCCGACCTCGCTGATCCGTGGGAACGCAGCTTGCTACTGCCACTGCGTCAACAGCCGGGTTTTCACCCTCCGAGGATAGCCGCAGAGCAAACAATGCCGCCAGTCCGGCTACTTCATCTTCGGCGGACAGGTAGCTGGCCTGGAGATAATCTGCCCCCCGTTGCGGGTCGATCACGATTCCGGTCGCCTCACCGCAACTGGCTGCGTCATCCACAAGATTCACGCCTTTGGGCAACAGGGGCCCGCTGCATTGGGGACCCAAATTGCCGGCCAGAATCGAGTGACTGATGGCCAGGGGTTCCCCTCCAACTGCCACGGCGCTGCCGCGGGGAGCGCTGTTCTGGCGGACCGTGACATAGTTGAGTTCGCTCCGGCCTTGGGTGAACAGCGCACCGCCCGACACGGTCGCACTATTCGCGGTCAACGTGCTGTTGCGCAGCGTCAAGGCGCCAGCACTGAAGATGCCGCCACCGCTGCCGATAACATCACCATTGCGAATGGTCAGGTTTTCCAGCGTGACAGTACCGGTCAGAATATGGAAGACCCGATCGTTGATCGTCCCCCCATCGATCACGACCAGGTTGGGCGCCTCCGTGGTCAACCGTGGAGCATTCGGTACCCCTCGAATTGTTACGTCACCGGAGATATCCAGGTCCCCCGTTCTGGAGGAATCTTCCTTGCCCGAGTCAGAGCGGGACAGGACATATACACCGGGCGCCAGTACAATCGTGTCGTTCCCGTTGCCTGCTGGGCATTCCCCTTTGGGCTTTCCGGATGCTTTGTCTTCGTTGGCGGCGATGATTGCCTCACGTAAACTGCATTGCCTGTCGCTTGCCTGCTTGCTGTCTGCGTACGTGTTCACCTCAATGACGGTACCGTCACTGGCAAAGGCTTGGCTTCGCTGCGCCACGAGTACCAAGAAAGTGAGGATGATAACGAACGCGACCATCAATCGCTGCGCCTGTGTCCGATCGAAAAAATGCCGCACGTTCATCGATTTCCTTTTTAGAGAAAGAGCATGCAATGGCTGAGAAGCAGAACAAACGCCGGGGGAAGTCGTCATGACAAGATCATACAACAGAATACATGGGTGCTTGCGAATACGTTAGAATTTACGGCAAAGTTGAAAATAATACAAATTGCCCGATATCATTGCAAGCGAACGCCGGAATAAGACCGGCACTAGTGAATCCCGGCAGAAATCCTCATGCAGTTGCTATCAAAGGTAGAAGTGCCGGATTTCGGTCGTGGTATTCACACCGATCTGTACTAGACAGAATTCCATCATGCTGTTGCCGATTCAGATGGATCATGCTACAGTGCGGACCGTTCCCAATGGGCCGGCGCTATCTGCGTGAATTGTAGCATATCCGGAAGTCTGACGCTTTCCAACGGCGAAACTTCTCCAGTTGCGGCGAAATGCCGATGTGGGCAACTATCTAGTTTCAACGATCATCAAGGAGCAAGAACATGGGACCCAGGGCCAGAGTCGTCATTATCGGTTCGGGCATCGTGGGCTGTAGTGCGGCCTATCACCTCGCCAAGTTCGGGTGGCGCGACATTCTCGTCATCGACAAGGGCGAACTC
>CAYZLP010001075.1:0-2032 GCA_964478635.1 uncultured Caldilineaceae bacterium | reverse complement strand
AATCAACCCGGCTGTGCGCTCGTAGACAGCGTCCTGGGCCGCGGACACCTCGCCCGTGGAACGGAGTGCTTGCTCGTAGGCCTGGCGAATCTCGGTGCCGATGTTGATTTTGGCGATCCCCTTTTTGAAGGAGGCGAGCACGTATTCACGCGGGATGCCGGAACCGCCGTGCAACACCAGCGGCACGCCGGTCGCTTGATACAGGTTGGCCAGATGGTCCAGGTCCAGGCGGGCGGCGACTTTTTTCTGGTCCTTATACTCGCCCGATATTGCGCCGTGAATATTGCCGATGGCCACCGAGAGCCAGTCACAGTGGGTCTCTGCTGCAAAGCGCTGCGCTTCATCCACTTTGGTGAAACCTCTTCCCGACGCAAACAATTCCTCATAGGGCGGCAGCGGACCGGCTTCATGGCCCAAGACCGCACCCAATTCGGCCTCGCAGGGAACGTCGTGTCGATGGGCCAATTCGACAACCTGCCGGGTGGCCGCAATGTTGTCTTCGAGGGACAGGCGGGAGCCGTCCACCATGACGGAATGGTAGCCGAGGCCGATGGCTTCTTCGATGACGGCCAGATAGTCGACGCGCAGGTCGTCCTCATCGATAACGGGTACGTGATCGAGGTGCAGGCGGACATGATCGGGCTGCTCCCAGCGGAAGTATTCCTGGGCGACCGCATCGGGTCCGCCGGCTTCAAACTTGAACCACTCCAGGCGCGCCGTCTCGATCAGGGCGAAGCTGTTCAGGTCGGCCACCGCCTTGACGACCGGTTCCATCATGGGCAGATACGGGATGTTGAAGGCCGGTACCGCTACCCCTGCCTCCAGTGCGTTTTGAACGATACGCTTCACGTCAGACATAGCCTCTCCTCCTACGGGAATGGGTGATTGCAGTCAGGATGTATTTTACCGTGTCCTGCAGGAATAGCATCTATTGCGGATCGGCAAGTGCGGCAATCAAGGCCATGGTCGCCTCGAGATCGGGCGCAACCCGGGCCTGGGCCGCCTGTTCATAAGCATAGCCCGCGGCCAGCAGTTGGGGCTCGGCCAGAAAACGTCCTACGAGGACAATGTTCTCAGGCGTGCCGTCCGTCGCGTATCCCGACGGGAGCGTGAGCGCGGGATACCCGGCCGGCGCATAGAGCTGCCCCATCTCCGACACGATCGCATCGAGGTCATGGCGGGCGAAGAGATCGTCGATCCGGCCGCGGGCGCTGGCCTGATTGTTCGCGATGAGGGCCTCGAATTCGGCGTCGGTCATGGCCGCAGCCTGGGAGGCCTCCAGATGATCTTGGCCATAGGGCGCGCGGTTGGCGGAGTCTTCGTCGTTGAAGGCGATGATCTCGGCCAGGGACCCAACGGGCGCCTCATCGCCCAACTCAGCCAGGAACCGGTTGATGGCGATCTTGTAGCCAACTTCCAGCGCTTCCAGAATCGGCACGCCGTCGGGCAGCTCGGTTGCCGGAAACTCGACGACCTCAATGCCCCCGCTGCGCAATAGCGCGCCCGCGGCGAGCAGGCGTTCGCTGTCGGCGGTCAGGATGGTTCCCAACTGATCCTGGGTCGCTGCATCCGTGATCTCCAACCGCGCGAAATAATTGGCCAGCGCTTCCTCATTCCAAACGGGCAGCCCGACGCGCAGCCCCGCCGCAGCTTCGGCATTCAGAAACCGGGTGAAATCGGTGCCGGCCAGCGTTGCCGCATTGACCGTCTCCGGGTCGTTGGCGTCTACGCCCGTCATCGCGCCGAGCAAGAGGGCCACATCGGTCACGCTGCGGCCCATGGGTCCCGGCACATCCTGGGCGGGCAAGAGGGGAATGATGTAGTCGCGGCTCACCAGGCCCCGGCTCGTTTTCAAGGCCACGACTGAATTGATGGCAGCCGGGGCGATGATGGAACCCTGGGTCTCTGTGCCCACGCTGACGGTAGTCAAATCAGCGGCTACGGCCACGGCCGAGCCGCTGCTGGAACCGTAGGTCTCGTAGGGACCGTAAGGGTTTTGGGTCTGACCGCCGTTGGCGCTGAAGCCGTTGGG
>CAYZLP010001074.1:0-2039 GCA_964478635.1 uncultured Caldilineaceae bacterium | reverse complement strand
TTAATGGATCGGCGCTGATCTGTTGCTTTGAATCTGATCCGCGTCAATCCGCCCAATCCGCGTCATCCTGTTACTTTACAATGAAAAAGGGTACGATAGTGGATGAAGAAGCGAAACAAAACGTTTCTCCACTATCGGACCCTTTGCCCGGCCAAACAAGGACCGGCGTCATCCAGCGTCGAGAACGCCGAACGCGGACAGTCCGGCCGGGTGAGAGCTGTGTCACCGTCGAAAGCGTGTTGCGTCAAGAACGCCATAACAGGATCACGGCAAAACAGCGTCCGGCAGTGCAGCTCATGGTAGTCATTGTACTCCTTGGAGGGAGCGATGACAATCTACATCGGAATTGACTGGAGTCGAGAAAAGCATGACGTGACCTATCTGAACGAAAAAGGCGCTGAGATCGAGACGCAAACGGTGCGGCATGATGCTAAGGGCTTTGAGCAACTGGACAAGGTACGTTGCAGCATCGGTGTGGGTAGTAATGAGTGTGTGGTTGGGATCGAAAGTGCGCATACGCTGTTGATCGATTTCTTGTGGGCAAAAGGGTACGAGCAGATCTACGTGATTCCTCCGGCAGTGATCAATGCAAATCGGCGACGCAATCGCCAGAGTGGTGCGCGCAACGACCGTTACGACAGCCTGGTGATAGCAGAAACCTTGCTGACGGATCGGCACAAGTTCTATCCGTGGCGGCCAGGAAGCGAGCGACTACAACAAATGCGACGCTTGGTCAGTCAAGGTGAGTTCTGGACGACCGAGTGCACCCGAGTTGCGAATCGGCTGGAAGCAGAACTGCTGCGCTATTACCCCGAGGCGTTGGCGGTCTTTCCGAGTTGGCCAACGGCGCTTGTGTGTCATTTTGTGCTTGCATTTCCGACGCCACAGGCAGCCAAACGGCTCAGTCCGGATGAGTTCAAGGTTTTTGCCAGGCAGCACCATTACCCCAAACCGCGCTTGCTGTCAGGTTGCTACGACCGGCTCATAGCTGCCCATCCGGAAGCCCAACCGGCGACGGTCACTGCCGGCGCAATGGCAGCGACACCGCTGGCGGAAGCGCTCTTGCATGCGCTGCAGCACAAGCAGAGGAACCGCTCGCAACTGAAGGCGCTCTTTGACCAGCATCCGGATGCTGCGCTCTTTGGCTCTCTGCCCGGCGTTGGCGATTGGCTGGCGCCAGCGCTGTTGGTCAAGTTCGGCGAGGACCGCCAGCGTTTCCCGTCGGCTGAGGCTGTGCAGGTGCTCGCCGGCACCTGTCCTGTCACTTACCAGAGTGGCAAGAAACGCTCGGTTCGCTTCCGGCGCAGTTGCGACCATAGTTTCCGCCAGATCGCTCAGCTTTGGGCGCGCTCTGCAGTTGCTCAGTCCGATTGGGCTGCCTCCTATTTCAAGGAACTCACATCTCGCCGTCTTGCCACCAGCCATGCCTATCGTTGTCTTGCCAATCGTCTCATCGCCATTGCCTGGCGTCTCTGGCAAGACCGTATCCTGTATGATGAGGCTGTTCACCTGCAGAATCGAGCTCGTCGGCGCAGACCACTTGCCTGATTCTGCCTAACATTTCTGTCTGACTATCATGGACTGCGTGCCTTTCGCTTCTTCAATCTGCAACGTCGTTCAAGAGGACAGTGCTCTCTCGCCCTGCCGCTCTTCAACGCGCCCTTCGGTGATATTGCCTATTGACAAAGCGTGTCCGCGTTCTATTTCTGCTGTCCTTCCCAACAATCTGTCTGCCATCACTTTCACCTGATGAGGTCGCTATGCAACATCCGCTTCAGCCGGTGCGGCGTGGGTCGGTCAAGCTGCTGCCCGGCATCTTCCAACAACGCGCCGCCGTGAACCGCAGCTACATGCTCTCGCTCAAGACAGAGAACCTGCTCCAGAACCACTACATTGAGGCGGGTCTATGGGGACCGCGCTACTTCGTCGGCGACATGCATGGCGGCTGGGAATCGCCCACCTGCCAGTTGCGCGGCCACTTCCTGCTGGGAAAGCCCGGCCGCCTCTCCCTCGATCAGGTCGCGGGCGTTGGCCTGGGT
>CAYZLP010001073.1:0-2045 GCA_964478635.1 uncultured Caldilineaceae bacterium | reverse complement strand
TATGGCACCGATACCTGGCTCAAGCGGGACGATCTGGAATATGTGGGGCAGGAGTATGCCTGGGGCCCGGCGCCGCCCGATCAATATGCGCTCAACTTCGCACGGCAGCATATAAAAGAGGAACAGGGCGATCCCCATTTCCTCTTTTTCATTACCCAGACGTCCCACTACCCGTGGACGCACCTGCCGGAGCTGGTGGAGGATTGGCAGACGCTCAACGTCCCGCCGGACGAAAAGCTGGACGTTATCGATCCCGATGCCATGGAGCACAGTACGCGCCGGGCAAACTACATGCAGGCCATCGAGTACGAAATGCGCATGCTGGTCGACTTCATCCTGAACGAGGATTCCGATGCGATCTTCATCCTCGTGGGCGATCACCAGCCGCCCCGGGTTTCCCGGCGCGATGACGGCTTCCAGACGCCGATTCATGTCATTGCCCGCGATGAAGCGTTTCTCGACGAATTCAAAGCGGAGGGCTTTGTCGACGGCTGGACGGTTCCATTCAGCGAAGAAAACATGCGCCATGAAGGGCTCTATTCCCTGCTGGTTCATGCCCTCGTCTCCCAATATGGTGAAGTGGGCATCGTGGCGCCAGACTATCTGCCATACGGTGTCGAAGTCGTTGCGCCGGAACTGGAGACTGCGCCCGAGAGCGGCTCGACGCCCAAGAATGACTGATACTTCGGACGCACGGCCGGCGTGAGGCTGAGGCCTTCGACCGCTATCTGCCACCCGTGTCCCCCTGAACGTTGACTGAAGCAAGGAGATTGATTGATGAAGAAGTGGACTGGATTTCCCCTGATCGTGATTGGCTTGATTTTCATGCTCGTACTGGGCGCCTGCGGTTCGCCCGCGGCCGAGGCACCGGCGGCCGAGGCGCCGGCGGCTGCCGCAGAAAGCGAAGCCGCTCCGACCGAGGCGCCCATGGAGGAGTCCGCGCCGGAGGGCGCGGCCGAGGAAGTGGCCCAGACGCCCACGGCAGAACCGGCCGCGGAAGCGGCCGCGGAAGGTGACGCGGCCGGCGAGGCGCTGACCGGTACGCGGACCTTTGCAGTGGTGCCGGGCGAATCGACCGCATCATACGTCGTCAACGAGGAATTCCTCTCCTTGGCGCTAGAGAAGCTCGGCATCGAAGCGGGCAAGACGATAGTTGTCGGCTCAACCGACAACGTGTCCGGTCAGTTGACCATCGACCTGGACAACAAGACCGTCGGCGAAAATCAATTCGTCGTCGATATGACGTCCCTGAGTACCGACCAAAACCGGCGTGACAACTGGATCCGGGAGAATGGACCCCGCTTCAATCAGTTCCCCGAGGCGACCTTTGTGGCCACCGGGGTGGAAAATGCGCCGGAGCAATATGTAGAAGGTCAGGAAGCGACGTTTCAGCTGCTGGGGGATCTGACCGTGCGCGGCGTTACCGTGCCCGTTACCTTTGACGTCACCGCGTCGATCAGCGGCGACACGCTGACCGGCATGGCCGAGGCCGATTTGCTCATCAGCAGCTTCGGCATCGAACCGCCGAACTTCATCGATACCCTGACGGTCGCAGACCCCTTCGTCGTCCGCATGGAACTGACGGCGCGGGCCCAATAACGGAGTCCTTGAAGTGTTGGCATGACGCTACCCAGTGCGTTTTGGAGCCGGTTGGAAAGAGAGTTGAGTGTCCAGATCGAAGCCGTCGACGGCCTCGTCGGCATCTGCCTGCATGATCTGAGCACGGGCGACGGTCTCGATATCCATGGCGACGAACTCTTTCCAACCGCCTCAACCATCAAACTTCATATCCTCACCCAGCTCTACGTCCAGGCCGAACGCAGGGAACTCGACCTGAGCCGGCGCACGGACAGCACGCCCTGGCATACGGGCGGCAGCGGCGTCCTGGCCTATCTGGACGAGCCGCCTGCCCTTACCCTGCGCGACCAGGCGAACCTGATGATCGTGGCGTCGGACAACAGCGCAACCAATCTCTGCATCGAGCAAGTCGGCATGAGCGCGGTGAACGCGATGCTGGACGATCTGGGACTGCAGCAGACGCGCCT
>CAYZLP010001072.1:0-2048 GCA_964478635.1 uncultured Caldilineaceae bacterium | reverse complement strand
CGTCGGCGATCAGGAATGGGGCAATCGATCCGGGAAAGAAGAGCGATTCCCAGCGTAGCTCCTCACCATCCGCCGTCAAGCGCCCACCGGGATTGGGGCCGTCGAACTCCAGGCCGCTTGCGGCCAGATGAGCCGCAGCGGCCCGCAAATCGTCGGCCAGGAGGGCGAATCCGGCGAAGCCGCAACCCTTACCAAGATATGGCGAGGCTGCCGGCCTGCCCTGGGGGTCTACGGGCGCAATCAATTCGATATAGCTGCCGTCGGCCAGGCAGATAAGCGCATTGTGGGTCACGCCCCCTGCATGCTGTCCGCCAAAGAAAACGGTGAAGCCGAGTGACCGAAAGTCAGCCATTGCCTGTTCCAGGTTGGCTACGGCCACGATCACGTGGTCCAACCGCATGGCACGCTCCTCCTTCCATTGCCAAACTCGCAGGCACTTGATTTCACCTCTTGATTATAGAACTAGCCGACCGCTTTGGCAATTGGTGGCGATGGGTTCCAGAAGTACTCATTTTGCCGCCAATAGACCGCGGAACAAACCGAATCCGCGGTCTATTTTCAGGGAAGAGGTCACAGCACTTTCTGCCCTGCGGGATATCATGACCTCTTCCGGGAAGTTACGTGCCCCCACACGGAAATGCGCCCGCAATGGGTCGGGATATGTGACGGGATATGCGACGGCGGTGCAAGATGGTGAACCATGCAGGGCATGGTAGAATACTTGGCGGGATCCATTGTGCCGGATTTCACCAACGAGGGTGTTTGTTAATGGCGTTCAGTGCCAAGCAAAGTGAATGAGATCGGAATGAAGAAGCGAAACTACGGAGCGCTGATCGGGTTGGTCGGGCTTGCTGTCGGGTTATTGCTGGGCGCATGTTCCCTCGGGCCCACGGGTGACGCGGCACGTGATCCGCGGGCGGAGCTGACGCTGGCGGGCGCGCCCGTGCCGCCAGCCGTCCTGATCGAACACATGACCGAGTCGGAGGCGCTGGGTGCGTTGAGCGAGACCGTGCGCTACGAAAGCATCGACGATCCGCGCAAGCTGCAGCAGGGCGTCGAGGCGGGCCGCATTCACGCGGGCATGGCCTCAACCTCAGTCTTGGCCGTCATGCGCAACGAAGGCGTGCCGATCCAGTTGCTCGACGTCTTCGGCTGGGATCTTCTCTACGTCCTGGCCGGTGAGAAGGAGATCGATGACTGGGAGAGCCTGCGCGGTTCCAAGGTAGCCGTTCCTTACCGGGGCAGCGTGAGCGACGTCATCTTCAATCGCCTTGCCACCGAGGCGGGGCTAAACGTGGGTGACGATCTGGTCATGCGCTACGCCTCCAATCCCCTGCAAGCGGCCGAGGTTCTGGCCGGCAAGCAGGTCCAGGCCGCCATTTTGGGCGAGCCCTGGGCCACGGTCGCTATCGCCGATGGCGTGGAAGAAGGTGAGCCGGTCCACCGCGTCATGAATCTGCAGGAAGAGTGGGGCGCGCTACTGGGAACAGATGCACGCATTCCCCAGGTGGCCTTCTTCGTCACCGATGCCCTGGCCGCCGAACATCCGGAAATCGTCCAGGTGCTCCGGGAGGCGCTGTTCGATGCTGCCGCGTGGGCTGCGGCCGAACCCGAACGGACCGCAGCAGAGGCCGCCCGGCTCACGCGTTTGAGTCAGGCAGTCACGGCCGAGTCGCTGGCCTACACCGGCATCGAGGTGGTCCCTGCTGCCCAGGTACGTACGGAACTGGAGCAGTTTTTTCGAGTCTTGGCCGACGCCAACCCGGCCCTGATCGGCGGCGCGCTGCCGGACGATGGTTTCTACGGTGAGTGAACATGGCAGAGCATTTCCGCAAACGAATCTATTCCATTGAGAGCTTCAGCGCCGCGCTGGATGATGGGCTCGATCACGCGCGCAATCTGCGCGCCGCCGCGCGCGGCGGCCGGGTCAATCGCGCCTTTGCCGAACGCATCATGCTGGCGGTGACCGCGGTCAACGAATGCCGCTACTGCAGCTATGGCCACACGCGCGCGGCGTTGGCCAGCGGTCTGTCACCCGCAGAAATTCA
>CAYZLP010001071.1:0-2051 GCA_964478635.1 uncultured Caldilineaceae bacterium | reverse complement strand
GGGCGCCTCCTGGATTCATGACGCCGATGACAATCCCCTCACCGAGTGGTGCAGCGGATTGGGCATACCCCTGGCCTATACGCCAAGTTCGCACGTTCGCATCTATGATCCCTTTGGGGAAAACGAGGCCGTGCACTGGGTAGATTACCAGACGGCTGTTCGCCGCGCGTGGCGGGGCATCGCGGCCGCCACGCTGGCCGTCGGTTCGGCGACCGCGGCCCAGGAAATTTCGGCGTGGCAAGACGCAACCCCGGCTCTTTCCCTGGCTCAGGCCTTGGCGCCGGTGGTGGCGCGGTCGGATGCGCTGCCGCACTTTGACCGGCGGCTCCTCGGCTATATTATCTCGACGGCGGAAGGCGTTGAAGGGGCGCCCTTTGAACGCATCGCCCTGCAGAATTGGTTCCCCCGGGAAGCGGGGGCAGTCAACGCCATGCCGGTCGGCGGCTATGGCGCGCTGATCGGGGACGCGGCGCGCGGGCTCGATATTCGACTGAATACGCCGGTGGAAGCGATCCGCCATGGCGCCGATGGCGTTTCCGTGACGACGCAAGACGGCCGCTTGGAAGGCGACGCAGTCATCGTCACGACACCGCTCTCCATTCTTCAACAAGATGCGCTGCGCTTCGAGCCTGCATTGCCGGAAGCCTGGCGCCAGGCCGTCGCGCGCATTGGCTACGGCCGGGGCGCAACGCTCAACAAAATATTCTTGCGCTTTGCCGAGCCCTTCTGGCCCGCCACCGAAGATCGCATCATCGCCCTGCCGCCCAGCCTGGAAGAACGGGGCCTCTTCGTCACCTGGATGAATCTCACCGAACTGACCGGAGAGCCCGTTCTGTTAAGCTTCACCAGTGGCGCGAACGGGGCCGCTTGCGATACGGGCGCAGCGGATGACACGCTCGTGACCGCTGCATTGACCGCCCTGCGCGGCATCTTCGGGCCCGGGGTCCCGGAGCCCGTCGACTTCCGCGTCACCCGCTGGCTCTCGGATCCATGGGCCCGGGGCAGCTACTCCTATTCGGATGTCATGACCCGGTCCGAAGATCGCCTGCGTTATGTCGACCCTATCCACGATCGCCTCTACTTTGCGGGCGAGGCGGCCAGTCCCCGGTACTACGGCACGGTCCATGCTGCCCTGCTGTCCGGCCAACATGCGGCGTTCCAGCTCCTGCGTCGTCTGGACGGCGTCGAGCCGGTGATCGACCATCTGCCCTGGCGCGCGTTTCTTGAACGCCATCCGGCCGCCAGCACGACCATGATCTAGCCCTTCCAGTCCTGAAGGAGAGAAGCTAATGACCAAAACCCTACTCATCTTGCGCCATGCAAAATCCAGTTGGAAAGATACGACGCTGGCCGATCACGACCGCCCGCTCAACAAGCGCGGCAAACGGGACGCGCCGCGGATGGGCCGTCTACTGCGCAAAGAAGACCTGGTACCCGATTTGATCATTAGCTCAACGGCGCGGCGCGCGCATGACACGGTGGAGTTGGTTGTGAAGCACTCAGAGTGTGACGGCCAGGTTGTGTGGGCCTCTTCCCTTTACATGGGGGGCTATCTTGCCTACCTAAACTCGGTGCGCACGGTTGCGGATGACATACAAACGCTGATGGTCGTCGGCCACAACCCTGATTTGGAGGGGCTGGTCACTGCGCTGACGGGCCTGGAAGAAGTCATGCCGACCGCGGCGCTTGCCCGCATCGAACTGCCCGTCGATCGATGGAGTGACGTGCAAGAAGGCAGCGAATATGCGCTGATCAATCTGTGGCGTCCCAAAGAGATGGATGATTAGGCGCACCCTCGACCACCGCCGCATTCGCCCGAGGAGCCGCCTGTGCGCAGAAGGCATCTGCTTGAAATCCACGAACAGCCCTGGTGTCCGGCGGCCGTTCGCGACGGCGCGACCGACTGCCTGCGCCTCATCGCCGTCATCGGCCGTCAGTTTCAGGGCGCTCTTCCCCTGATTGGTCGCGCCTTGAGTCTGGGGGAAAGCGACCGCATTTTGGACCTATGCTCGGGTGGCGGCGGACCTTGGCTTGCCCTCGCCCGACACCTG
>CAYZLP010001070.1:0-2051 GCA_964478635.1 uncultured Caldilineaceae bacterium | reverse complement strand
GGCAATTGACGCATGCGGCTGGGTCGCTGGAGAAGTAGGACATTCCTTCGGCATAGTCAAAAGTGAAGATACTAAGCCCGACCAGTACGCCCAGGGCAAGGATTACGGCCAGCAACCAGCGGCTTTGTGCAGTGGAGGCTATGCCCGACACGTGACACCTCGCAGTTTTGCCACTTCCCAAGTCGAGTGCATGATTGAATTCGTAGACATATGAATGATTCTTCTGTGAATTTGGATGGATGCGCTATTTGTTTTAACGATCATACGGTATAGGTGTTCCGCGACGGTTTTCCAGCCGTTAGCTGCGGGCACACCTGCTGTCCGGTCAAGTCCATGGCCGGACAAGCTCTGCCGATCCTGTCGCAGCACGGACGACCCTGGCCCAATCGTCGCGGCCTCTGTGCCGTCCGGCCCCTTGCTGAGGGACTCATGCGCGGAGACGCTGGCGTGCTGCCGGTCATGATTGGTCAGGATCGCCGCGCGGCAGCATGATGAGCAGCATGAGAACCTCCGAATGAGCGTTTATGCTATGGGGAAGATTGGGAGGCATGTGCGCCATTGTTCCGGGACCGGCCTCGATCGTTTCGCTGCCCAATGTCAATGTGGCCTCGCCGCGCAAGAAGTGTAGTATGGCCGGCCGGGGCGCCGTATGTTCCGAAAGTTCCTGGTCCGGTGCGAAACCGAAGAGGATGACCTTCGTTTCTGCGTCGCCGAAGACGGCGCGGCTGACAATCGAATCGGGGACTATTTCGCCGATCAGCGCGTCAACGGCATCGACGACGGTGTGGGAATTGACTGCGGTTTGTTTGGTCATGGCATTCTCCGTGCGGATTTTGGATCAGTATGTGAACACCTTGGGCACTCAATTACGTTGCACCTTGCAGCTCTGCATGGTGTAGGGCTGTGCGGGCGATGGTGATGGCCTGCCACGCAACGGCCGCGAGCGATACGGTCAGCAAGACGTAGGCCGCACCGTGCAGCGGGCCGCGCAGATCGGCTAAGAAAATGCTGGCCCAGATCAATAAACAGCCCAGGTTGATTGTCAGCAGGCTGAGCCAGGAGCCGCCTAGCCGCGCTGCAGGATCATGGAGCAGCCTGCGGGCCAGAAAATAGGGCACGACTGCATAGAGAAATTGCGCCACCCATCCGTAGATCAGCGCTTGCGGTGCGGTCGCCTCAATGTCCGTGCCGGGTATGCCGCTTACGCCGAAGATGATCAGGGGAGCCATCAGTACGGGGAGCAGGATCCAGACGTAGGCGAGAACCAGGTGCCAGGCGCCTGCATCGGAAAAGAGACCGTGCCGCTGCGCCGCGCGCACCAGCGCCGCCAGCAATCCAACCGTCGCGCCAATGTGCAACACCAGTCCGGGGATGGTGACGAAAAGGTTGCCGCTGAGCCAGGGACCGAGGACCAGTCCCAACGCACCCAGGGTCATGGCCCAGAAGATCGCGGTCAATGCGCGGCCCGTGGCCAGTGGCGCGCCCGTGAGCGCCGGCAGGAGGTCCACCAGCAGGCCGGCAAAAATGAGTGAGGCAAACCCCCAGCTATTGGCGTGAATATGCACTTCTTTGGGCACGCCGATCCGCAGCAGGTCGTTCCAGCCGACCCACAATCCCGTCCCGACGAGCACCCCCACAAGCAGATAGATCAACCCGGCGAGATAGAACTTGAGGCTGCCGCTGCCCGGCCGGCCACCCGCACCCAGCGTGCGTAGCTGGCCAATCAGGAGCGCAGCGGCAATGAAGACCAGCGTGCCTCCAGCGATGATCAGCGCGGCGTTGATGCTGGGCACGCCAGCCAGCAGCAGCACCAGGCCGGCATTGAGCAGTGTCCAGATGTCCCAACGGATCGTTGCTGCCGATCGACCGCTGCGTCCCGCAACCAGACCGGGCAGAACGCCAAACACCGCCTCCGCGAAGAAACCGAGCGTTAGAAAATGGACGCGCAGCCAGGGCAGTCCGACAAACCAGGGCAGGAGCGTAAAGCTTGTCAATGCCGCGTCTGCCGCAGCCACGATCGCGACGATCAGGTAGAAAACGGCCATCAGCAA
>CAYZLP010001069.1:0-2056 GCA_964478635.1 uncultured Caldilineaceae bacterium | reverse complement strand
GTGCGGTTGGAAACCGCACCTACGGTATTGCCAGATTATTTCGTTAACCTTCAACTCACCGGACGATTCGGTTGACCAGAGATGTCACGCTGGCAGCGGTGACCTACGAAACTCATGATTCCGTAGCGTCTTTGGTCTAGACCTGATCGATGATGGCGCGGGCATGTTCGATCTCATCATCGATCACGGTATGGCCCATATTCGGATAGATGATCTTGGTGACGTCCGCGCCCATGCCGGTCAAGACCTCGGCCGTTTCGGTCACGCGGGCCTCCGGAATGTGGAAGTCGTTGTCGCTGCAGCCGATGAAGACCGGCAGCCCGGCCAGATCGCCGGGATAAGCGCGGGGCGTACCCGGTGGGCCGATGAGTCCGCCGCTGAAGACGACCAATCCGCCGTAACGACGCGGATTCCGGGCCACGAATTCGGAAGCCAGGCACGCACCTTGGGAGAAGCCGCCGATCATGATCCGCTCCGGTCCAACGCCCGCCGCTTCCACATGTGTCACCAGCGCGGCGAGCAGCGCCAGGCCCGAAGAAATGCCCGGTTCATTGTTTTCCATGGGCGAGAGAAAGCTGTACGGATACCAGGTGTTGCCCGACGCCTGGGGCGCAAGATAGGCCAGACTCGGCCGCTCGAACACATCCGCCAGCGTCAGAATACTGGCGGCCGTCGCGCCGCGCCCGTGAACGAGGATCATGGCCCGATCGGCGCTTTCCAGGGGCGCGCCGGCGCTCAAAACGGGCTGCCCGCCATGCGGCGGCGGAACGGTAGGTAGTGGATTGGTTGGCATGGGTTGATCCTTGGCAATGATGATTCACAGAACAGAAGATTGGGAGAACAGGAGGTTGAGAGACGTCAAGTGTCGGCGAGCAGGACGTTGGGACGCCAAGCCGCCACGTGCGATCTCTCAGTCTCCTATCCTCGCTTCATTCACATCTCGACTTCACGCACCGTCAACTTCGGCAGGCGCTGTTCGATGATGGCGCGCCGCGGCTCGAACCAGGGCGGTAGCTTGACGCTGCGGCCTAGCTCGGCCACCGGTTCATCCACCGGAAATCCCGGCTGATCGGTGGCAATCTCAAAGAGTGTACCGCCGGGCTCCCGGAAATAGATGGAATGGAAATATTGGCGATCCTTGACATCGGTGACGCCCACCCCGCTGGCGTGGAGCGCGCGCTGATAGGCGAGTTCCGCCGCGTCGTCCGGCACGCGAAAGGCGACGTGATGGACGCTCCCGGCGCCCGGCTGGCCATAGCCTGCATCGGCCCGCACGAGGAGATCCACATATTGGCCGTGGTCGGCCGAGGCGCCCTGATAGCGATAGCGCGTCCCCTCCTGGCCCACGAACCGGTAGCCCATCCGCTCCGTGAGCAGGGCCGCCGTCGCCGCATGATCGGCAACGCCCAGAGTCACCCCGTGAAAGGCGCGCAGTGCGTGCTCGGCAGGCACGGGACCGTCCGCCCAGAAGGTCGGCGCCGGCAACCCCTCGTGGGTGATCAGCTCCAGCCGCATGCCGTCCGGGTCCTCAAAACCGATCACATCGGCGCCGAAGCGCGTGCCGGTCGTCAACCCGCGCACGCCGTAGCGTTCCAGGCGCTCCCGCCAATAGGCCACGGATGTCCGGGCGATGTTGTACGCGCTGGCGATCACCTCGCCATTGCCGCTGCGTCCGCGCCGGGCGTGGGGCCAGGGAAAGAACGTCATGATTGTGCCCGGGCTGCCGACTTCATCGCCATAGTAGAGGTGGTAGGTAAAGGGATCGTCGAAGTTGACCGTTTTCTTTACCAGACGCTGACCCAAAACTTGCACATAGAAATCGACATTGCGCTGGGGATCACTGGCTATCGCCGTGATGTGATGAATACCCTGAATCGGTTCCATTTTATTTTCTCCTTGACTTGTCAACCGGCCGGTCTGCCGGATGGGGCGAGGCATTATCGCGGTTGGGAATTCTCATTTTGCCGCCAATAGACCGCGGAACAAACCAGAGACGGCGGACTTGTCGTGAGCCTGTCGAACGCTTGTACCGATTGCCCGCAGAAAATCAGGCGGG
>CAYZLP010001068.1:0-2057 GCA_964478635.1 uncultured Caldilineaceae bacterium | reverse complement strand
TCGATATCCATGTAGGGAAAGGGCGCTTCTTCTTTGAGCGTATAGCGCACCCGGTCGCTGGCGCCGGAACAGGCCAAACCGGCCGTATGCAGGGCAGCCATATAGTAGTTGATCAGCCGCGCGCTGCGAACCGGGCCGATTTGGGCCACATCATCACCATAGAAGATGCCGCTAAAGCGCGTAATACCATAACCCTCCATGAGGTATTCATACATGACATCGGCCTGACCGATCCCGTACTGTGGCCGCGCGGCGAAGTCGTTGTTGATGCAGACGACAAGGGGCCGCTGGCCCGCTCGATTGCTGTTCAGGGGCAGTCCTGTGAGGGGATTCGTGCCGCCGGGCGCGCCGAAACCGCCCGGACCCGGTAGCCCGGGCGCCGGCGCAGCGGCCAGCGCGGCCGCGTCATTGCGTGTGGCTGCAGCGCCGGTCGCGGCGGCCGTAGCCGGTCCTGCAGCAGGCGGGGGCGGCGCTTCGGCAACCGGCAGAGCGCCGGAACCTGCCGCATCCACGAACTGGGCGCTCATCCAGGCGGGCGCCTGTTCACCGCCCGGGCAGCAGAGCTGCAGCCATGCGCCATCCTCCGTACGCCCGCGCAGGGTAAAGGCATCACCCTGGTTTGCTGTTGCGACAACTGGATAATTGGTTCCGGGACCGCCCCGCGCGTTCACAAAATCCGCATTTACAATCCCCTGTAGCTCCTCAGGCGAGGCCGAATCCGCAGCGGGCGGGAGAACAGGGTCCGGTAAGTCCTGGGACGCACCTTCGTCGGCTCCGTCATTCGCTCCGTCATTCGCTTCACGGCCCTGGATCGGCGTAGGCGTCGGGATCAGGGCGGCCAGGGCGGATGGTGTTGGCATCTCTTCTTCATCTGGAGCTGCAATCGTAGCCGCCAAGAATTCGTCGACGGCGGCGATTTCAGCTGGAGCGACCGTGTACACAGGCGCGGTCGGTTCACCAGCGTCACCCAGGGCCATGGTCGGGGCTTGGGAATCGCCCTGACGGTCGCAAGCTGCCAAAAGCAGCATGATAGAGGACAACAGCAGTGGAAGATAGCGGATCGCAGCAGGCAAGGAAGGCAGTGTGGGCATGAGCGCAAAGGGCATCTGGTTCAGGGAAAAAAGGTGGACCCATCTTACCGTCGAGTCGGCTGCCCGTCAAAACCCGGGAGTGTTCCTGGGGCAATTCATGCTGGGCGCCGTTCCCTCCCGATCCCTGTCGCACCACTCATGTTATAATTGATTGGGTTACGCATAATCTCTCGCCGACAAATGCGGCACATGCCATACGCGTAAATAGCCCCGGCAAGCGAGTGCCGTTTTTTCGTCATCATTATTTATGGAAGGGAAGCGCCATGAATCTAAATTTCCTGCCCTTCATTATTCTTGTCATCGTGCTCTTCTTGCTGATCCGGGCCGCGATCAAGATCATCCCCGAGTATGAGCGCGCCGTCATTTTCCGCCTCGGGCGCGTGCAGGGCGCGAAGGGACCCGGCCTCTTTTTCATCATACCGTTTATCGATCAGATAGAGCGGGTTGACCTGCGCGTGGTCACGCTGGACGTGCCGACCCAGGAAGCCATTACGTTGGATAACGTAACCGTGCGCGTCAATGCGGTCTGCTACTTTCGCGTGATGGATCCGGTGGCGGCAGTCGTGAATGTCTCCAACTACCTCCTCGCGACCCAGCAGATTTCGCAGACGACGCTCCGCTCCGTCATGGGCCAGAGTGAGTTGGACGAACTGCTCGCCAATCGTGACAAGATTAACCGCCAGCTTCAGCAGATCATCGATGAGCAGACCGAGCCTTGGGGTGTCAAGGTGAGCATCGTCGAGGTCAAGGATGTGGAATTGCCCCAATCCATGCAGCGCGCCATGGCGCGCCAGGCCGAGGCCGAGCGCGAGAAGCGGGCCAAGATTATTGCCGCCGAGGGCGAATATCAGGCTTCACAGCAGCTTGCCGCTGCCGCCGACATCATGGCCGAATCTACGGGAACGCTGCAGCTGCGCTATCTGCAGACGCTCAATGCGATTGCGGCTGAAAACAACAGCACGATCA
>CAYZLP010001067.1:0-2058 GCA_964478635.1 uncultured Caldilineaceae bacterium | reverse complement strand
TGCCGAACGCTTCGCCCTGCCGGTTCAGCCGGAAATCCAGGTGGAAACCGCCCTGCTCGGGATCGTTGTCGGCGTAAAAGATGACGTAGCTGCGAGGCTGGATCGTCAGACCGTCGGTGATGGCGAACTTAGCCGGTTCGTCCAGATCATCGGTCACATAGAGTCCGTCCAAACTCACGACGCGATCGCTCGTGTTATAGATCTCGATCCAGTCCGGATAGTCACCTGCGTCGTCCGGATCTTCCAAGCCGAGGTAGTTCTCCGGCACAACTTCGTTGATTACGATGGGCGGTACGTTGTATCCTACCATGTAGCGATCCAGATAGGGCAGTTCAAAGCTCAGATCGGGCGTTACCTGGCCGTCGTTGTCCACGGCGCGCAAGGAGTATTCCACAACGGAACCGTCCGGCTGGGGCGGAATCGTACCGGCATAGCGCGCGCCGTTCAGGCTCATGGGTGTCTCCACCGGCCCGGCACCATTGACCGAATAGAGCACCGTTGCCGAGACCACGGCCTCATCATCGGTAATGACGGCGCTGACTTGTACCGGCGTGGACGAAGTCGGCAGATCGGGCGTACGCTCCACCGCGCTGATGCGGGGTGACGTCACCAGGTTGGAACGCCCCGGTGACGGACGGGTAAGACGCCGAAATTCGCCGGTGCCGTCGGGCAGGCGCCCCAGGGAGACGTCAGCTTCCTGAGGACCGTAGTCGATTTCGTCGATCGGGGTCTCGCCGTTCGGGCCGGTGAAGAGTCCGATGTAGCCCGAATCCTTGCTGAGGCGAAAGCCCAGATGAAACGGCCCCTCATCCTCTTCCTCGTCGTCGGCATAGAAGATCACATAGCCCTGCGCCGGAATTGACAGTCCGTCCGTAATGGCGAACTTGGCGGGAATGGTCGGATCATCCGTCACGTAGATGCCGTCCAGGCTCACGGGCTGGTTGGACGAATTGTAGAGTTCGATCCAGTCGGGATATTCGTCCAGCCCCGGATCATCGGGGTCGATCCAGACCGTCTCGTTGTCGGCCAGAAACTCATTCAGATGGAGGACATCGGCAATTGTTCCCTGGGCGAACGCACGGTCGCCCAGACCCAGGGCGGTCACCAGCGCAGCCATGAGGATTACTGCGTAAAGCATGACAAAACGAACGTGCATATCGATCTTCTCCAGTGTCAGGCGGTTCGATGTTGGAATCGGCAAACTGTATGACAGACGCTCGAGCAAGCGCTACGGTATCGGTGAACTTAGCGCATAGGGGGTCATACGCCCGGTCGGCGCCTCGCCGACTTTTTCGACCGGTTCGCCGTCCTGCTTGAGCCAGATCTGCTCAACCCTGAACTCGGCCACGAGTCCGTCGGACCGCGCCGCCCCCACCATTTTGTGGGCTTCGGTTTCGGAGAGGCCGAGGGCCAGAGTAACGTGGGGCAGATATTCGCGGCGGACGATCTCCGGGAAGCGGTCGACGCGCAGGGGAGCCAGCTGCTCACCCAGGTCCCGCTGCAGCGCAGTGAGACGCCGCAGCCCGGAACCGACTTCGGCCGGCGGCGCCAAAAAGACCGCATAATACCCCTGTCGTGTCCAATCAGGTATGACGGTCAAGTCGGTCAGATGCACTTCGAGAGGCGCATGGCGGGCCGCAACCACCAGCAGTCCGGCTTCAAAATCACGGAAGGGCACGAGCAGAGTGAAGGGCGCCAGGAGCGTAACGTGACCGCCCCAGCTTGGCCAACTTGCACCCGTGGTATTAGCGGCCCAGCGGGCGAAGCGGCGATTTAGTTGCTCCGGCAGCAGAATGTGAAGGCTGTATTGCAGGTCGACGGCCATAACGGCAGCGCTCAATTTCCGTAACGGTACGGGTTCCTCCGGGAGGAACATGCGTCAATTCCGGCATATCTATAGAGCCAAGCCAAGATAGAACGCGGACTCGTGCTTTGTTAATCAGAATTTTGAATATGTCATTCTGAACGGGTCTAGGGCGAGACCCGGGCTACGGCGACTGTCCAGTTCGAAGATTTCAGACCGACCCGTTCAGAATGACAAAAACCATCTTAACAGAG
>CAYZLP010001066.1:0-2059 GCA_964478635.1 uncultured Caldilineaceae bacterium | reverse complement strand
CTGGTGTTCTTGGAAGATCGTGCGGTTGGAAACCGCACCTACGATTACCGGAATACTTTTTCGATCATCAACCAACCGCACGGTCTCCATCTACCTCTGGTGTTCTTGGAAGATCGTGCGGTTGGAAACCGCACCTACGATTACCGGAATATTTCTTCAATCATCAACCTGCCGACGATCCGGTTGACCAGAGATGTCACGCTGGTAGCGGTGACCTACGAAACTCATAATCCCGTAACGTCGTCGGTTTAGACCGCGCCTAGAACCCTCCGTCGGGGAAATACACCCTACGCTAGAACTTTCGTATGCCGACAGGCGGCCCGCCAGGCCGTAGACTGGTCTCCGTAGTGACGCACGACCGTTACCGTATGCTGTACATCAACACAAGCAAGGAGAAACCAGTATGACGACCCAAACGAGCCATCACGTGAGCGCGCCTGTAGAGCGACAGCAGCCTACCCTGGTCCTGGGCGGCACGGGCAAGACCGGGCGCCGGGTGGCAGAGCGGCTTACGGCCCGCGGCCTTCCCGTTCGCATCGGCTCCCGCTCCGGCCGGCCGCCTTTCGACTGGGGCAATCCGGCCACCTGGGCGCCGGCCCTGAAGGGCGTGGGCGCGGTCTACATTTCCTACTACCCGGATGTCGCCGCCCCGGGCGGGGTGGAGGCGGTCAGCTCGTTCGCCCAGGTGGCGGTGGCCAACGGCGTCCGGCGGTTGGTCCTGTTGTCCGGCCGCGGCGAGCCGGAGGCCGAGGAAGCCGAGGCGGCCGTCCGCGCGTCCGGCGCCGATCTGACCATCCTGCGCGCGACCTGGTTTGCCCAGAACTTCAGCGAAGGCTTCATGCTGGAACCCGTGCAGCAAGGCGTCATCGCCCTGCCCGCCGGGAATACGCCTGAGCCCTTCGTCGATCTCGATGACATTGCCGACGTCGCGGTTGCGGCCCTCACCGAGGAGGGACATGTGGGCCAGCTCTACGAACTGACCGGCCCGCGGCTGTTGACCTTCGCCGAGGTGGCTGAGGAGATCGCCCAGGCGACCGGGCGCGAGATCCGCTATGTGCCCATCTCCATTGAGGAGTACGCCGGCGCCGCTGCCCAGCAGGGGCTCCCGGGTGAGGTGATCGAGCTGCTGCGCTATTTGTTCGGCGTTGTCCTCGACGGGCGCAACGCCCGCGTGGCCGATGGCGTGCAGCGGGCCTTGGGCCGCCCGCCCCGGGACTTCCGCGAATATGCCCGGTCCGCCGCCGCCACCGGCATCTGGGCTGCGGCATAGGCCCGGCGTGCCGTCCACCGGAATCCTGTATCTGTCATTCTGAGCGAGTCCATGCTAAATCTTCGGATTGGGCGAGAGTCCAGCGAAGAATCTCATCTGCCCAACGAAGCTTGTTCACTAGAAATGGGTCGGCCTGAAATCCTTGGTGTGGGCGATGGTCACGTGGAGATTCCTCGCTGGCCGTTCGCTAGAATGAGGGCAATTGTGTAAACCCGCTCGGAATGACAGCCCGTGAACGACTGGAACTTGACCATCTCGCCCATAAGGAGGCGTTTATTATGTTTGCTGATACCATCTTTCCCGCCACACTGCTGGTCGCTGCCTTTCTCTCGTCGCTGGTGGCCGGCTTGTTGTTCGTGTTCGCCATCGTGATCATGCCGGGCATCCACCGCCTGCCCGACCGGGAGTTCATCCGCGCGTTTCAGGCCATGGACGGCATCATCCAGAACAATCAGCCTCTCTTCATCCTGGTCTGGGTCGGCTCAGCCGTGGCCGTCATCGCGGCGACCCTGCTGGGACTGGGCCAGGTGGAGGGCCCGGCGAAGCTGCTCATGCTCGCTGCCGCGCTTGGCTACCTGGTCGGCGTCCAATTGCCCACGGCGGTCGTCAACGTTCCGCTCAACAACCGGCTGCAGGCGCAGAATGTCGATCTCCTGGATGCGGCGACGCAGCAGCGTGTCCGCCTCGATTTCGAGCCGCGCTGGAATCGGTGGAACGCCATCCGGACGATCGTCGCCGCGCTGGCAGCGGCCGGGTTCATGGTGCTGCTGATGCTGGTATGAGATTGCG
>CAYZLP010001065.1:0-2060 GCA_964478635.1 uncultured Caldilineaceae bacterium | reverse complement strand
GCGGGAATAGGGGCAGATGCATAAGTTCGCCCTCTGGCCTTTCACCATCAAGGTAGTTTTCCAACTCAAAGCGACTGCGGCGATGGCCGGGGTCGCGATACGACTTATCATTCACAATCGTTCACCTTTGGCAGACATACTGAAATAAACGGTAAAATTTTACTCGGCCTCTTCCGGTAGTTCGATGCGATCCACCTTCATGATTTCACGCAACACCGTGGTGGCAAATGAGCCTTTAGGGAGCGAGAAATCGACCTGAAGGACCCCGCCGGAATCACCTACATCGTCCTGTGGGCCGGCCACAGCCGCCGAACCGGCGTAGATGGTGATGTCTGGAACCAGAATGCGTCCCAAACGGCGCGTGCCCTCAATTCTCGACCTGGCAAGCTGCTCCAACGTAATCCCCGACTGGGCGAATATCTCCGCCTCCAGCGCGCCGGCCGCCTCGTGTGCCTCGCGCATCTTGGCCCCGTACATGGGCGCCGTAAAGCTGATTTCATGGGCGGCATACCGGAGCTGCTCGGCCGCTAGATCCTCTACATCGAACATGCCGCCCGTGGCATACTTCTTGGCCACGTCGCCATCCAGAAGATTCAGGAAAGCCTGCCGTTCAATCCGGGCACCGAGGTAGCAATTGCAGAGAAAGCTCTGATAGGCCGAAACCATAAAACGCCGGCGCCACTTGTCTTTGATGAAGCGCTCGCCCCGCAATACGGCCAATCCTTGCGCCAAATTACCGCCTTCATGTCCAAAGCGCTGGGGCCCAAAATAGTTGGGCAGACCCGTCACCCGAATCCGGTCGACTATCGCCGTGGCCCGGGCCAGCGTTTCGGCCGGTGATAGGGCGAGATCCCGAATCGTGATGCGAAAGCGATTGCCCAAAAGATGGCCGGCACGCAGCTTGTTCTGGTGAAAACGCGCCCAGGCAACCTGAACCGGCAGCGCTTCCTCAATACGGGCAGCAGCTTCAGCGGCAAATTGCGGCTGCTGGTGGCCGACATTCAGACTGAAGGTCTGGGTCGTCGTGGCATGCTTGTCTTTCATGCCCGCAAAACCGACGGCGCCTTTCGGTAACTGAAAGAGGCGCACCAGTTGCTGCTCCACATCCTTCGTCGTCAAGCCGGCTTTGGTCAGACGAATGTAGAGATGCTGTCCCTCATCGACCGGTTCATAGAGCGGAATCTCTTCGACGATGAAGTCATCGACTGTCGCCCGCAAGCGTCCGCCAATGCCTTCAAATTCGCTGGTAAGGTACGGTGGCTCCAAGCCCTGGGAAAAGTCTAGCATTTGTATGGATCCTGTGAAGGAAGATGACTTCCAAATGGGTGTTGCCGAAGACCACAATTCCGAAGCGCGCCAAAGCGTGCCCGCCACGGCGACCGCCATGGCAGCAAGAACGGGCAGGAAAGTGGCGCGTCTCTGCCCCTACTTCACGTTACGAAAGACCAGGTTGGAGCAGAAAGGGGTACCGTTCTTGGCCATGAGGGCGAATCCCGCATCCTCGGCCCACGTGCGGATCGCGCCGGAGAAAACATAGGCGGGATCGGGCATCTCTTCACTGACGGCCAGCCGGCCTTCCGGCTTGAGAACCCGCCGCAGCTCCAGCAAGGCGCCGTGGCGGTCGGGCGCCTCGGCCAGCATTGCGATGACAACGGCCACATCGACCGAATTGTCGGGCAGGGGCAGCGCATTGGCGCCCGCATGATGAAGGCGCACGCGGTCGAACAGCCCATGCTCCAGAAGTCGGCTACGGGTCCGCTCCAGAAGCGGTTCCTGGATATCGACGGCGTGAACCGTGCCGTCCGGTCCGACCATGCGCGCCATATCCACGGTAAAGGTCCCCGTTCCGCAGCCCAGATCGAGCACCGTCATGCCCGCCATGATCCCGTACAGGCCCAGCTGCTCGGCCGGCTCCCGGTAGACCATGCGCAGGGGATGATCCAGGCTCTTGGCGAATTGATGGGGCATGGGCCGGGGGGCCTGATGACAGGCGACGCGCATCGTTACCTGAGAGCCGACTGCGCTCCCAGCTCCCCAAGCCATCAGATTCTGGACCGTAT
>CAYZLP010001064.1:0-2068 GCA_964478635.1 uncultured Caldilineaceae bacterium | reverse complement strand
TGCCCCAGACCAACTGCAAGGAATGCGGCTATCCGACCTGCCTGGCCTTTGCCATGAAGCTGGCGGCCAAGCAGGCGGAACTGGCGGCCTGTCCCTACGTGAGCGAAGAGGCCGCGGCTCAACTCGAGAGCGCGGCCGCGCCGCCGGTCCGGCTGGTGACCTTGAGCAGCAACGGCTACAAGGTCGCGGCGGGCAACGAGACGGTCCTCTTCCGTCATGAGAAGACCTTCTACCACGCGCCCGGTCTCTTCGTCCGCGTGCGCGATACCCAGCCCCTGGAAGCAATAACGGCATTGGCCGCAGAAGTCGCGGCCTACAAGGTCGATTACGTAGGGCTGGATCTGGCTTTTGACGGCATGGCCGTCGAGTGCGCTTCGGGCGATGCCGCAAGCTTCCGTCAGTGCGTGGAGGCGGTACGGGCCGTCAATCACGGCAACCTCGTTCTCATGAGCGATGCCGCGGACATCCTGGAAGCGGGGCTGGCTGCGGCCGACGGTGTGACGCCCCTGCTCTACGCAGCCAATCTGGAGAATTGGCAGGAAATGGCCGCAGTCGCCAAACGCAACAAGGTCCCGTTGGCGGTCACGGGCAGCTCGATTGAGGATCTGGCCCAACTCACGGGCCAGATTACGGCTGCGGGCGTAGAGGATCTGGTGCTGGCGCCGGCCATGCCCGATTTCTGCGGCTCCCTCACCATGTTGACGCAGCTGCGGCGCCTGGCCCTGAAGCTGGGCAAGCGGGAACTGGGCTATCCCATTCTCACCCTGCCGGGCGATGGCGTCGACAACCCGGCCGACGAGGCTTCATTGGCCGCGCAGCAGATCGCCAAGTATGCCGGCTTCGTGATCCTGGATCACTTCACCCCGGCCCTGGCCTATGCCCTGCTCGTGCTGCGCCAGAATATCTTCACCGACCCCCAGAAGCCCATCCAGGTGCAGCCCGGTCTTTACGAAATCAACGATCCGTCACCCGATGCGCCCCTCATGGTCACGACCAACTTCTCCATCACCTACTTCAGCGTGGCCAACGAGGTTGACAGCTCCGGCATGCCCGGCTGGCTCCTGGTGGCCGACGCAGAGGGCATGAGCGTGCTCACGGCCTGGGCGGCGGGCAAATTTGACGCCTCGACCATTGCCAAGAGCGTCAAGGAGACGGGCGTGGCCGACAAGATCAGCCACCGACGCATCATCATTCCGGGCCAGGTGGCGGTGCTTTCGGGCGAGCTGGAGGAAGAGCTTCCCGGGTGGGAAATCGGCGTGGGGCCGCGGGAGGCTGTGGACCTGCCCAGCTATCTGAAAGTGATGGCGGGATAACGGAAGCGGGTGCTCAATGACGAGCTGTCGGGTGATCTTTCAACCCCTCCATGCGGAGGTGACGGTGCCGGTGGGGTCGCTGATTGTAGAAGCGACCCAGGCAGCCGGCCTCGATCTGCACGTGCCCTGCGGCGCTCAAGGGCGCTGCGGGCGCTGCGCGGTCCTGATCGAGAATGGGAACGTGCGCCGGCGATCGAGCCTGCGTCTTTCCGCTGAGGATCTGGCCCGGGGCTATGCCCTGGCCTGTCAGACCGTCATTGAGGGCGATACGGAAATTACCCTGCTGCCCCAGGAGAAGGTGGAGCGCCGCCTGACGACCGACCGCACGGCGCCGGACAACCAGGCGCCCCTCCGCTATGACCCGGCAGTCGATCAACCCCTGGTCGCGCGCTTCGTCGCAGTGGAGCCGCCCAGCCTGGCCGATCAGACGGACGATTGGTCGCGTCTGCAGACGGCCCTGCGCCGGGAGCACGGCATCGGGCGGTTGACGGCCGATCTGTCGGTCCTGCGCACCCTGGGCGCAGTTCTCCGCACGGCCGACTGGCAGGTGACGGCCATCATTGAGCTCGATACCTGGCAGCAGCCTGAGGGACCGGCACGCCTGGTCGATCTCTTGCCCGGCAAGCAGACCGAGCGCCTCCTGGGCGCGGCCCTGGACATCGGTACGACCAGCAATGTGGCCTATCTCGTCGACCTGCTCAGCGGTAAGGTTCTGGCCCGGGCGGTCGACTACAACGGCCAGATTACCCGGGGCG
>CAYZLP010001063.1:0-2073 GCA_964478635.1 uncultured Caldilineaceae bacterium | reverse complement strand
GCCTACTCCGCTCAATCCGCGTTCTATTTGGCCGACGGCTGAATTGTTACGAATTCGGAAAGAAATGCCGGTATGACCGCTTTGCCGATACGGATCGCCATGTGGTCGGGACCCCGCAACATTTCCACTGCTATGTTGCGTTCGTGGGGCAACCGTCCCGATACGGCCGTCTATGATGAACCGTTCTACGCCTACTATCTCAAAGCGACCGGTCTCAATCATCCGGGTGCAGCCGAGATCGTGGCAAGCTATCCCACAGACTGGCGTACCGTGGTCGCAGAGATCACGGGACCGATACCCGATGGTCGCGTCATCTGGTATCAGAAGCACATGACCCACCACATGTTGGATGAGATCGACTACGGATGGCTCGATCAGGTGGTAAACTGTTTCCTCATCCGCTCGCCGCGCGCGATGCTGACCTCCTATATCAAGGTTCGTCCCGACATAACCATCGACGAACTCGGTTTGCGTCATCAGCGCCGCATCTTCGACCTCGTCCATGCCCGCACGGGCAGCTACCCGCCCATCATCGACAGCCGGGACGTGCTGCAGGATCCCCGGACAACCCTTAGTTTGCTATGCGAAGCCATTGGCGTTCCCTTTGACGAAGCCATGTTGCGCTGGCCGCCCGGCCCGCGCGCAAGCGACGGAATCTGGTCCAGATACTGGTATGACCGGGTCGAACAGTCCACCAGCTTCGAGCCCTATCGCCCCAAGGACGATCCCGTTCCTCCCCGCTACCAGGCCATGCTCGAAGAATGCGAATCGCTATACGAAGAAATGTACCAGCACCGCCTGCGCTGACCCAATGCGGCGCATTGCGCAATCACAGTCCAGCCCGCGACACGACGGAGAAACCCTGACCGGCATGAACCAAGTCAATCCCAAGAAGCTGCTCGATTCAAAATGGACGGCCGTCTCGCCCGTGAACCGGGAGAAACACTTTGTCGTGACCCGCACCTGGTGGGAAAAGCCGGACAAGCTTGGGCAGATCGAACTGGAAGCGGTGCTCACGGGCGCGCGCCGGCGTATCGAATGGCGCGAACTCAAAGACAGCGCGCGCTGGCGCATCGGCTGGCAGTGAGGAGATAGACCGGGCGCCTGACGGAAGCCCGGTCTCTGAAATCTGAACAGAACTGCAGTCGTGCTCAGATGGGCTTGACACACTCCGGCCCTTCGTTGCGGGCATTGTTGACGTAGGTGCTCACGGGGTAAGCCTGCATTTCGTCGGCGGGGAAAGGTCGCAGGAGATGGCGAATGGAGGCAAGATAGCGCCCATCCTCACTTGTATGATCCAGCCACTCGTCGTAGTCTTGGGGCGCCAGAATGACGGGCATGCGATTATGGATTGGCTCGAGCAGTTCATTGGGCTCAGTCGTAAGGAGCGTGCAGCTTTGCAGTTCGCCGCCGTCGGGACTGTGCCACGTTTCCCAGAGCCCGGCAAAGGCAAAGGGAGCGCCCCCCTGCAGCCCGATGTAGTAAGGCTGCTTGCCCTTGGCCAGCTTTTGCCACTCATAAAAGCCGTCGGCCGGAATCAGACAGCGACGCCGCTTGAACGCGGCCCGGAAAGAGGGCTTCTCGGCCGCCGTCTCCGAGCGAGCATTGATCATGCGCGCGCCAATGGCGGGGTCTTTGGACCAGGAGGGCACGAGCCCCCACATGACCAGCGCCCACTCGCGCGCCGTTCGGTCCAGGGCAGGCCGCACGATACCCACGGGCTGGGTGGGCGCGATATTGTAGCGCGGCGCCAGCGGCGGCGCTTCCGGCAGATCAAAGAGGGTAGCCAGCGCCTCAGCAGGCGCATGTAACGTGAATCGTCCGCACATGTCACTATTGTAACACAGAACATCCGTGCGAACAAGCAAGAGTTCGCGCGACATGCCTTGCTTCTTTGCCACCTTGCGCCCTCTTTGGCATACTGGCATGACCATGGTTGAAGAACGCGCTCCACTCCACCACCGAACCCACATTCCTCAAGGCGTGGCCGACTATTTCTGGCGAGAAGCCAGAGAACGGCGCGCCCTGGAGGCCGACCTGCTCGAACTCTTCCGGCGTTGGGGATACGGCGAT
>CAYZLP010001062.1:0-2075 GCA_964478635.1 uncultured Caldilineaceae bacterium | reverse complement strand
GATTCCTCGCTACCGTTTCGCCAGAGTGAAGATGCCTGCGCAAATCCGCTCGGAATGACAAAACATGAAGTACTGAATTAAGGAACGAGGCGAAGTGCATGACCGCATCCAACGAAATGACGGCACTCCCGCAGCGCCAAGCAACCCGCTATGTGGTCCCGCTGCGGGAAGGCGGCTCATTGCCTGCCGTCGTGGAAGCCGATGACGGCGAGCTGTACGTCATGAAGTTTCACGGTGCGGGCCAGGGCGCCAAAGCACTGGTCGCCGAGCTGATTGCCGGCCGGATCGGCCAGGCGCTGGGCTTGCCCGTGCCGGAGTTGGCGCTGCTGGAGATGGAAGGCACCCTGGGCCGTTCGGAACCCAATCCGGAGATTCGGGATCTCTTGCGGACGAGCGTGGGGCTCAACCTGGGCATGCGCTACCTGCCCGGCGCGCTGGCCTACTCGCCCATGGCGCCGCCGGCGCCCAATCCGGAAACGGCCTCAGCCATCGTCTGGTTTGACGCGTACGTCACCAATGTGGACCGAACCGCGCGCAACGTCAACATGCTGATCGCGGACGGCCAACTCTGGCTGATCGATCATGGGGCCAGCCTCATCTTTCATCACGATTGGGACGACTACATGACCCGCAGCCAGAGTCCCTTTCCCTTCATTCGCCAGCACGTGCTGCTGGAGCGGGCAAATGACCTGGCCGGCGTGGACGCGACTCTGCGCGCGCGGCTGTCCGACGCCGCACTTACGTCCATCGTCGATCAGGTGCCGGCGGTGTGGCTGGGCGATGAGCCCCAATTTGCGTCGACGACGGACCATCGCCAGGGCTATGTCGATTATTTGCGCGCGCGGCGGGATGGGGCCGAACACTTCGTGGAGGAGGCGCGCCGTGCCCGCGAGCAGCTATGATTATGCCGTGATCCGGGTGACGCCCCGGGTGGAGCGAGAGGAGTTCCTCAACGTGGGCGTGGTGCTCTTCTGCCGGACGCAGCGCTTTCTGGCCGCCCGGATCTGCCTGGACGAAACGCGTCTGCGCATGCTGGCGCCCGAAGCGGACGTTCAGCTGATCGCCGCCCATCTGGCGATAATTCCGGACATATGCGCCGGAAGAGGACCCATCGGCGAACTGGGCCAGGCGGAGGCCTTCCACTGGCTCGTGGCGCCTCACAGCACCATCATTCAGGCATCGCCGGTTCACTCCGGCCTGTGTGATGACCCGGAAGAGGCGTTGGAGCGGTTGGCGAAAGCGGTGGGAATTGGGGATTGTTGATGGTCGATGGTCGATGGTCAATTGTCGATGGTCGATGGTCGATGGTCGATGGTCAATTGTCGATGGCGGAATTCACTTGAAGTCCGAGAACCTTCCAGCCGCGACCGTTGACAATTAACAATCGACAATTAACCATTGACAATCTCCCCCCTCTACGTCTGCCGATGCAGCATGCCCTCGGCCAGGCCGTAGAGCGCGCTGTCGCGGGCGCCTGCGCCAAGTGCGCTCTCCAGGGCATCCATCCCCTCCCGGTGGAGTCGAAGCAGTTCAGACTCGGCATAGGGTCTGGCGCCGGCTTGATCCAGGAGCGCCATGATGGCAGGGAGATCCCGCGGCGTCGGATCCTGGAGGAAGTGCTGCTGGAGCTGTTCGCCAACCAGTTCATGATTCAGGGCATAGAGCAGGGGCAGGCTCTTTTTCCGGCGCAGAATGTCGTTGCCGGCCGCCTTGCCGGTGGCGGACGGATCGCCCCAGATGCCCAGAATGTCGTCCCGGATTTGAAAAGTCAGACCGATGGCGCGACCGAAGCGGCGTAGGGCTTCGGCCTGTTCGTCCGACGCGCCGCCGATGGCCGCGCCGATGGCGACGCTGGCGCCGATGAGGGCGGCGGTCTTGCCGTTGATCATGCGCATATATTCCGGGACCGTCACGCGTGTGCGCGCCTCGAAGCTCATGTCGAGATACTGACCCTCGGTCAACTCAATGCAGGTTGCAGTGAAGCGGTGCAGGGCAGAGAGGACGGTGCGCTCTTCCACGCCGACCCGGCTCAAACCCTGCAGGGTCCGGTAGGCAATGGCAAACATGCCGTCGCC
>CAYZLP010001061.1:0-2076 GCA_964478635.1 uncultured Caldilineaceae bacterium | reverse complement strand
ACCGGGTGCGCTATACGCTCAAAGAAGAAGCGCCCTTTCCCTACATGGATATCGATCTGGACGATCCGTCCAACATTCGCTATTCGGTCAGCATTGGCAGCGACTATCGCACGCGCCTGCGGACGAGCACGGCCGGACTCCGTCAGTGGTTGGCCGATTGGGGTGTGGAGCAGCCGGCCGCATTGCGCTCCTTCAGCTTTGGCGGACCGCCGGAGGGCGGTGCACCGGCGACAAGCGTTGCGATCCCCTATCCCCGGGCAACGGGCAGTCAGGTCAGTTACCAGTATGATCCCGGCAGCGGGCGCTATCTGCGCTACTTGGGCGGCTCACCCCATTTGGACGGCAACAGCGGCGCGCAAGTGGCCGTAGAAAATGTCATCGTTCAATACGTGCCCCACGAGACGACCGATATTGTCGAGGATTCACTAGGCAGTTTGAGTATTCGCCTGAATCTCTTCGGCAGCGGCCGGGCGATTGTCCTGCGCGATGGTGTCGCTTATGAAGCCACCTGGCGCAGCGAGAGCCGGGGCGATCTGCCCCGCTTCTATGGGGCCGACGGCGCGGAGATTCCCCTCAAGCCGGGCCGCAGCTGGATCAGCGTGGCGCCTGTTGATTACGCGGTTAGCGTTGGTGGCTGAGTAAATCCCGGCGGAAATGAGTCGACGGTTTCTACCAGAGGTAGATCTACCCGATTTCCGCCGTGGTACTTACGCCTGAATGTACTGAGTGATTTAGAGATCGGTGGCAAAGAGGGCATAGCGCTGCTGAGGCCTGGCGCCCATAGCGTGGAGAAAGCGCGCGCCGGGAGAGTCATTTGTCACGGGGCCGACGGTGAGCGTTTGCCAGCCATTTGCGGCCGAAGCAAGCAGAGCCTGCTGCCATAGCCGCCGCCCGATCCCCTGACGCCGCCAATCGGGATGAACACCCCCCAGGACGATTCGGCCAGCGGAGACGGGTCTGCCCATGCGCCACTTTAGCCAACCGCGCCAGAGGGGATTGCGTCCACCCTGGGCCCGGGTCATGGCCGGCGCCAAATCCGGCTGGAGCAGAACGAAGCCGACCGCCTCCTGTCCTTTGCGGACGATCCAGGTCTCCACGGGCCACATACAGAGCCAATTGAGTATAAAGACGCTTTCGTCGGCATCCGGCGGCGGAAATTCCGGATCGTCGCCCAGGACAGCTTCCAACAACGGACCCAAGATTCCGCGCAGATCATCAACTTCCAGCTTGACGCACCGCAAGTCATCGTCAGTTTCGCCGCCAGAGCCGGCGGCAATGGGAGGGTCGTCGACAGGAGACGTGAAGAGGCTTGATTCTCCCACAATCTCCATTACGTTGCCGATCACCTCAGGCACGTAGGGTGGGTTGTAGGGGGTATGCAGCGGCGGCGGCAGATGAAAGTGATCCAGCAGGATGCCCTGGGAGAGCCAGGGCGACAGTGCCGTCGGACCGACGAGGCGTCGGATGCCCAAATGGTGCGTTCGCTCCATGAGGGTCCACAAGAAGCGCTCCAGCACGTCTACCTCATTGATGAAGCGAAACAGCGCCAACGTGCCGCTCTTCTCCTGGCGCCGCGGGTCGGTCAGCACGATGCCGGCGCATACGACCTGCTCGCCCAGAATGCCAGGCGAACTCAATCCGGCCGCCATGGTTGATTGATTGGTCTGTCGTCTTTCCACTGCTTCCAGGTGGATCGCCAGGGGTTGCTGGCGGTCGAGATGAGGCCAGCGTCCGGGTACCAATGCACGTTGCAGTCCGGCATGGGGCGGCGGCGCCCAGCGGCTGTCATTGACATAGATACGCCACCACTGGCGGACGAAGCTGCGCCGTGACCAGCGCGAGTCTGCGATGTACGTTGTGTAGTTGAAAAACTCGCGTTCCATGGTCAGTGCGTCCTGTCCTCTTCGGACTTGGCGGGAGATATTGGCCTGGCGGCAGGAAACTTTTTCGCCGGAAATCGGGATTTCGCAGACAAAATTGTGGGCGAATGCGCGCCGATGGGGATAAGTTTGGGGATAAGACGGGGGCCATCGGGGACAAGTTGGGGAGAACTTTTTTCTCTGTTAAAGGCCCATG
>CAYZLP010001060.1:0-2077 GCA_964478635.1 uncultured Caldilineaceae bacterium | reverse complement strand
AAGATGTTGTCGATGGCCTGCACCAGATTGGCCTGACCGCCGAACACCGAAGCCCCTTCCGTGAAGGCACTGGTGGCCGCTACGACCGGTTCCTTGAAATGCCGTGTGAGGGCACTGCGGTGATAGGCGTAGCAGCCCTGGGAGCCGTGGCTGTGGGGCAGGCAGCCGTGGACGCCCAGGGCTGCGTACATGGCCCCGATGGGCTGGCAGGTCTTGGCCGGATTGACGGTCAGGGCCTTGCGTTCTTTGATCTCTGTGGTGGTATGTTTGAGCAGCATGGGATCCAATCTCCAGTATGCGTTTTAAGGATTGGTAGGATTTCGTTTCGGTTTATCCTGTTAACATCTGTTTCCGCTATTGCCGGATCTGCTGGATGGCTCTCTGCAAAGGGTAGCTTTTGGTTCAGGCCAAGGCCGCAGCGAGTTTGAAGCCGGAGGCGGTGCAAGGCACCGTTGAGGATTTCAAAGGAGTGAGAACGCCGGCCTGGGCCGAAAGATGCCGTTTGCTCGACCGGCGAATTTATTCCCAGGCATAGGTGGCCGACAACTCCGGATTCTCCTGCCACGGCGCGCGCATGTACTTCCACACCCGGCTGTTCACCATGCGATCGATTTCGTTGTAGAAATTGATCGCCCCCGCGAAACCGGCGTAAGGGCCGCCGTAGTCATAGCTGTGAAGCTGCTTGAGCGGGATGCCGTGCTTCTGAACCGCGTATTTCTCTTTGATGCCGGCACAGAAGAGATCGGGTTTGAAAATTTTGATCAGCTGATCGGTTTCCCACTGGCTCAGGTCGTCGATCACCAGAGACCCGTCGGGCATCTCGCTCATCATGCCTTCGTAGTCGCTGAGCTTCAAACCGTCCGCTTCCAACGTTTTCTTCTGCTCATCGTCTATTCTGGGGTTGAAGCGTTCGGGATCCGGTTTTACATCGAGCTCCTCGATGTTGCGGCTGTCGGCGTCCACCTTGATGGTGGGCAGCACCCGGCGACCCTCGTAATCGTCACGGTGACCGAACTCGTAGCCGGCGGAAAGGGTTTTCATGCCCAACTCGTTGAACAGCTCCTGGTAGTGATGTGCCCGGGAACCGCCGACAAACAGCATGGCCCGCTTGCCTTCGGTACGGGGGCGGACCGCCTCGCAGGCCGCCGCTACGGCCGGCATCTCATCGGCGATCACCGCCTCCACCTTGTCAATGAGTTCCTGCTCACCGAAGTATTGCGCAATTTTCCGCAGAGACTTGGCCGTGGCTTCGGCACCGATGAAGTTGACCTTGATCCAGGGCACCCCGAACTTGGTCTCCATCATCTCGGCCACGTAGTTGATGGACCGGTGGCACATGATCAGGTTGAGGTCGGCCGTGTGGGAATTGGCGAAGGCGTCGATACTGGAGTTGCCGCTGTAGGTCGAAACCAGCGTGATGCCGCAGCGTTCGAATATTCGCTCTATTTCGAAGGCATCTCCGCCAATGTTGTACTCTCCCAGCAGATTGATGCGGTAGTTGCCCTCGCCGATGGTATCGTCATTGCCCACCACATGGGTGAAGATACCGTTGTTGGCGATGTGATGACCGGCACTCTGACTGACCCCCTTGTAGCCCTCGCAGGAGAAGCCGAAAACATTGATGCCCAATTTGGCCTTCATTTCGCGGCACACGGCGTGGACGTCGTCCCCGATCAGCCCCACCGGGCAGGTGGCGAAGACGGCGATGGCCTTGGGCTGGAAATTGTCATAGGCTTCCTGAATGGCCTGCTTGAGCTTTTTCTCCCCGCCGAAGATGATCTCTTCATCCTGCATATCGGTGGAGAAACAGTAGGTCATGAAGTTGTGACCGTCGGGCGTACTCGACGGGTCGGTCTGATTGCGGCGCGTCAGCCAGCTGTAATACCCGCAGCCGATAGGACCGTGGGTGATATTGATGATGTCCCGCGTGGGCCCTAAAACGACGCCTTTGCACCCGGCGTAGCAGCACCCGCGCTGTCCGATGAGACCGGGCACCGTGCGGACGTTCGAGCTGATGACCGGCACCTTGCCCTCGCCGTCGACCGGGGCGCGTTCGAGATCGGTGATCCGTTCATTG
>CAYZLP010001059.1:0-2078 GCA_964478635.1 uncultured Caldilineaceae bacterium | reverse complement strand
ACAATTACGAAGGCCCCGACGATATGCCGGCCCATCTCAAGGCAGTTCTCATCGGCCCATCGGTCACGGTACCGATCACCAACGGCCGGCTGAACCTGGGCACCTGGCAGGGCATCTATCTCTGCGAACACCGCAACCGCGGCGGCGCGCGGCGGGTGGTGGTGACGCTACATGGGGAGTAGGAGGAAATGCGCCAGCTTGAAGATTGATTTCTAGCAACGCAGCAGTTGGCAATCTTTAGCCTCCAATCCTTAGTCTTCAATCTTCTTGGGCCAATGCGATCAACTTGCCCATATCCACATTGCCGCCGCTCAGAATAACGACGATGTTGTCGCCGACGAGGGGCGTTTTTTCGTGCAGGACCGCGCCGAGGGCCACGGCGCCGCCCCCCTCCACGATCTGCCGCTCTTCGCGTAGGGCGTAGGTCATAGCGGCGGCGATCTCCGCTTCCGAAAGCACGACTGTGTCGTCGACCGTGCGGCGGATGAGGTCGAAGGTGTAGTGATTTTCCAGGCCGATGCCGCCCATGAGGCTATCGGCCAGAGTGGGCTCTTCCGGCAGTTGAACGGGATGGCCTGCGATGAGGCTTTCGATCATGACCGGTCCCCGCTCCATGGAGACGCCAACGGTGTGGATGGCGGGATTGACGGCCTTGACGGCCAGCGCAATGCCGCCCAGCAGGCCCCCGCCCGAAAGCGGTGACACCACCGTCGTCGCATCCGGCAACTCCTCCAGCACTTCGAGGCCGATGGTTCCCTGGCCGGCAATCACCCACGGATCGTCGAACGGAGAAATGAGCGTCAGTCCCTGCTCGCTGCTAAGGGCCAGCGCATGGGCTTCGGCTTCATCCTGGTTTGCGCCGTGGACCACGATTTCGGCGCCAAGACGACGGATCGCGGCCACCTTGTGGGGCAAGACCAACTCGGGCACGCAGACGACGACCCGCATACCCAGGCGCCGGCCGACCCAGGCCACGGCGCGTCCGTGGTTGCCCGTCGACACGGTCACGACGCCCGCAGTGCGTTCCTCGGGAGTGAGGGCCAGCAGACGATTGGCCGCCCCCCGCACCTTGAAAGCGCCGGTCTCCTGAAGATTCTCCAACTTGAAATAGACCGCGCGGCCCGTCCGCGCGGACAGCACTTCAGAGCAGATGAGGGGCGTCCGCCGGACGTAGCCGGCAATGGCGTGGCGGGCGGTGTATACGGACTGCAGCGTCAGTTCATCAACCATGGGACTCTCCTTTTTCCAAGTGGGATGATACAATAAGGCCATGGCCAAGGACGAATCGACAGGCACCCCCAAAGAGATCAAGCGCCTGACCCAGTTCCTGAATCGGCGCGCCGATACAGCCGGTGGGACAGAGAAGCGAAAGCCACTGCCCCGTTTGGGCATCACGGAGGGAACAGCTTTGGCAGACGAAGAAGGACGGCGCAAGATCGGCTTGGCTCTGGGCGGCGGCGGCGCCCGGGGAGCGGCCCATATCGGCGTGTTGAAAGTCTTGGACGAGGCCCAAATTCCCATCGATATTCTGGCCGGGACGAGCATGGGCGGCATCGTAGCGGCGCCCTATGCCGCGGGCTTCAGCGCGCGCCAGATTGCGGATGAGGCGCACCGCCTCAGCGCGCCCACCAATCTCTTCAAGTTGGTCGATTGGATACCCACAACCAAGGGAATTCTGCAAGGGCAGGCAGTCTACGACTATCTAGCCGAACAACTCGGCGAAGACCTCACCTTTGCCGAACTTTACCGCAAGCTTGCGCTGACGGCCGTGGACCTGAAGACGGGTCAGGAGGTAATCTTGGACTCCGGGCCGGTGATTGACGCCGTCAGGGCCACCATGGCGATTCCGGGCATGATTTCACCCGTCGAGTGGGAAGGTCACAAACTTGTCGACGGGGGCATTCTCAACAACGTGCCCGCAGATCTGGCCCGCAGCATGGGGGCCGACATCGTCATTGCAGTCGACGTCTCCGTGGGCCGGCTCATTACCGACCCGGATAGCGGCCTGAATGCGGAACAGGTCATCCGCTCGGCCGTACTGCCCAGCTTTGCCCTCGACATGTGGCGCGCGCAGGCGA
>CAYZLP010001058.1:0-2081 GCA_964478635.1 uncultured Caldilineaceae bacterium | reverse complement strand
CGGCGCGTGCCAGCGGACGGCCGGTCCGGTCGGCCAGCAGGGCCACGGTCTTGGTGCCGCCGCCGTCGATGCCCAACACGGCTTCTTGCATGGCGTTATCCCTTGACGCCGCCTACACGCAGCCCCTGAATGAAGTATTTCTGGAACGCAAAGAAGACGACCATCATAGGCAGCGCGGAGAGAACAGCGCCTGCCATCAGGAGGCCATAGTTGGTGCCGAATTCGCTAGTCTGGATAAAGGAAAGTCCCACCTGCATGGTAAAGAGATCCGGGTTGTGGGCCACGACGAGCGGCCACAAAAACGCGTTCCAATAGCGTTGGAATGCGAAGATGGCAGTTGCGGCCAGCGCCGGCGCCGAAAGGGGCAGGATGATCCGCGTGTAGATGCGCCACTCGGACGCGCCGTCGATCTTGGCTGCCTCGGTCAGATCGTTGGGAATGGTCAACATGAATTGGCGGAGCAGAAAGATGCCGATGACGTCGGCTAGCCCAGGCATGAGCAGACCCGTGAAGGTGTTGACGAAGCCCATGCTGCTAACCAGCAAATACTGGGGCACCAGCGTCACCTGTCCCGGCACCATCAGGGCAGCAACCACCATGCCGAAGAGGATCTTGTCACCCGGGAAACGATGCTTGGCAAAGGCATAGGCCGCCATGGAGTCGAAGAGGACGTGAATGGCCGTGCTCAACAGAGTAAAGGCAACGGTCACCAGAAACCAGACGTAGAATCTGGGCAACTCCACGGTCACACGGCTGAGTGAGAAGGAGGATCGCCCGCTGGCGCGGAAGACCTCGCGAAAATTCTCGAGAGTCGGTGCGGTCGGGAAGAGATCCGGCGGAATCTTAAAAATGGCATTGGCCGGCATGAGGGAGGTGTTGAAGAGCCAATACAAGGGGAAGAGGCTCACGCTCGCGGCCATGATCAGAAAAAGTAGCGCAGGCAGACGCCGCATCAGTCGGCCCCAGTTGAATGTACGCTTCTGGTTGCGCTGCAAATTTCCCTCAACTGCCATGTGCAGGCTCCGACGCTTGATAGCGAGCTTGAGTGCCCGCCCTGGGATGCTCGGCTTCCTGCCGGCCATCCAGCAGGTTCCTGTATGCTTTCATCTAGTACTCCATGTCGTTCCGCCCCAAAAAACGAAACTGGAGGACGGAAATGGCGGCGATGATGAAGAAGAGCACCAAAGCCTGGGCGCTGGCGTAGCCAAAATTAAAGTCATTGAAGGCCGTCACGAAAATCAACTGTACAATGGTCGTGGTCGAGTTGACCGGCCCGCCGGCCGTCATGATGTAGACGCGCTCGAATACCTGAAAACCGGCAATGGTGTAAATGACCAGCAGGTAGAGCGTTGTCGGCCGCAGCATTGGCACAGTAATATGGCGCAGCTTGTGAAATGCGTTGGCGCCCTCCACGTCGGCCGATTCATAAAGTTCCGGTGGGATGTCGGCCATCGCGGCCGAATAGAGGACCACGCCGGTGCCGGGTACGATCAGAATCGTGCTGAGAATGATGGAGAAGAGTGCAATATCCGGGTCCTGCAGCCAGAGTACCGGGCCTTGCCCGATCAGGTTCAGCAGGTAGTTGAGAACGCCGTAAGAAGGGTCGAAGATCCAGAGCCAGACCAGCGATACGACGACGATGCTCGTGACGTAAGGCAGGTAGAAAGCGCCGCGGAAAAATGCCTGGAGCCGGTTCGAGAGCGGCTGGATCAGGGCCGCGATGAGCAACGAAGAACTGATCCAGAAGACAACGACAAAAAACGCGTAGATGAAGGTGTGCCGCATGGCATCCCAGAAGAGCTTGCTGTCAATCAGCTTTTCGAAATTCGCCAGCCCTACCCAACTGGTATCCCGCAGGGTTACGCTTTGAAAAGAGAGGAGAAATGCCTGAACTACCGGCCAGACAATAAATACAAAAAAGAGGATCATGCTGGGAGCCACAAAGAAGTAACTCCACTTATGGCGGTGCCACCCGCGCACGAAACGTTCCCATACCGAAAGATCGGCCGGCGCCCTGCCGGAGGGAAGGGTCGTATGGCTCATGCGTCATTCCTTGCCGAGAAACGGAGGATGAGGTCACT
>CAYZLP010001057.1:0-2083 GCA_964478635.1 uncultured Caldilineaceae bacterium | reverse complement strand
AGGACGACCAGGCCGATGAAGGGGGCCTCTTTCCAGGTATAGACCAGGATCGTGCCGATGTAGGTACGATCGAAGACGAGCACGGGGAAGTCGGCCGGTGCGTTGATGAGCCCCAGTGCATAGACGACCCGCGCCACAAGCCCGCTTTGGGTCAGCAGCATGACAATGCCTGCAGCCGCCACCAGGTGGGGGACGGGCAGCGGAATTTGATAGATGGTTGTCACGAGTTGACTGCCACGCGCGCTGCGCCGCAGAGCCATGGCAGAAAGCAGGGCCAGCAGAGTGGCCAGCAGCGTGCTGACCAAGGCGATGTAGAGGGTGAGCCCCAAGGAGAGATAGAAGTCGCGGTCACGCAGAATATCGGCATAGTGGCTCAATGTGGGCGTACGCAGCCCCATGACCGGCATATAGCCGATGCTCTGGCCGAAACCGATCAGCAGGCCGCCGCCAAAGAAGAGCACGATGACCGCCAGGGCCGGCGCCAACATAAGCATGGTACGCGAGCCCTGCAGATTCAGAAATCTCGTCACGGTACTGTGCTTCCCACCTTAGCGCTGCAGCACATTTTCTTCCCAGCCCTGCTCGATGGCTGCGACCCAATCGACGTTCATCTCGGGGAGGGCCGCGCCACTCAAGACGTCGGCCGCCAGGGTAGCGCTACCCCGAGGCGCAGCCTCTAGCGCCACCCGATCTTCCTCGTTCAAGCGGGTGGGATCGATGGCCATCTTCCAACCGAGCACGTCCGGATCGGTAATGGCCATCTGATACCCGGGTGAAAGCAGGAAGTTGGCCAATACCAGCGCGCCGGCCGGGTTGTTGGCATTATAAGGAATGGCCACATAACTCACGTTGGCCAGGGTTCCGCCGTCAAGTACGGTGGTCCGAATCGTATCCGGATAGATGCCTTCCCGGATGTAGGTCGACGCCCGGCTGGAATCGTACTCCATATTGAAGTCAATCTCCTGATTTGCGAGGAGATCCGTCATGATGGGCAGTTCGGGATAGGTCTGACCTTCACGCCAGAGGTAGGGCTCGATGCCGTTCAGGTACTCCCAAACGTCCGGCGCAGTCTCATCAAAGACGGCCTGGTCAAATTCGCCCAGGAACGGCTCGGGCGAACCTGCCGCCCAATAGAAAAGCTGGCGCACAAAGGCCGCCCCGACGTGATTCGGCAGGGCCGGGTAGGTGAAGCGACCGGGATTGGCCTCGATCCAATCCCGCAGCGCTTCGAAAGAAGCGGGGGGATCATCGCCTACCGTAGCCGAATTGTATTCCAATACCCACTGAAAGCTTGCCCAAGGTGATTCATAGCCATCGACGGCCACGCCGAAATCATAGGCAATCGCGGGGTTCTTCCAATCGACTAGGGCCGTGTTGGGCAACAGGTCAACAAATGGACCATAGAGTAGCCCGGCCTCCTTGAGCGTCCGGAAATTTTCCCCGTTGATCCAGATCAGGTCAATGCTGCCGCCGCTGTCCCGCCCGGCCGCTTTTTCGTTGAGCACCTTGTTGACCGCGTCCGCCGTATTTTCCACCGGCACGCGGTTGAGCGTGATCCCGTACTGCTCTAGCAGCGGTTCGCCGATGGCCGTGTCAACATGGGTGTTGATGGTTTCGGAACCGCCCCACAGAAACCAGTTGACGGTCGTCCCTTGCGCCGCAGCCAGCACATCATCCCACGCCGCATAAGTCGGTACGTTCTCGGAGGAAGCCCCGTCGGACGGACCGGCATTCGCCGCTGCTTCAACTTCCACTTCGGATGCAGGCGCAGCCGGCGCCGCGCATGCGCCGATCAGCAGCGTAATGAGTAGCGCCAGGACCAATATCGGGGAACGTGATTTTCTGGTCATGCTGAATCCTTTGTCTGGGGATAAGTTGTCGCTTTTCTGCCCGCCGCATGCCAATAGATGAGCACACGCGCGGTTCATTGCATTCTTGCCGCTGAAGCTACCTGATTGTAAAGAATGTCGGCTATTTTGCGCGTAAGTCAACCTACATGAGGAATGGGGAAAGAGAACAGCCACCAGTGTTGATGATTGAATAAATATTCCGGTAATCGTAGGTGCGGTTTCCAACCGCACGA
>CAYZLP010001056.1:0-2086 GCA_964478635.1 uncultured Caldilineaceae bacterium | reverse complement strand
GAAATCCGGCGCTTCTACGTCTGGCAGCAACTGTATGAGGATTTCTGCCGGGATTGACTGGTGCCATGTTGAATGATGGTCGCCAGCCGTACGGTGAATCTATTGTAACAAGCCGGGAATCAGGGGGCAAGGTGACACAAACCGGCCAGCCCGGGGCTCTTCAAGAATCCGTAAAGTTCATGTCTCGTCCCCTTTAGGGGATTTCCCTCATGACAGCGCTTCATTGCGGATATATGGTATGTAATGAACTGTCAAGTCGTCGAGCACTGTTGAATCTGTCCAGAAGCTCTCCTTGGCGAATGAAACAGCCAACATGAGTTCGGAACCCACGACCGAATTGTCGGATGGGTTCTCATCGCATCGCTAAAGCAGCAGATTGGCTGGAGAAGACTCATGTTGCAGCATATCGGCATGAATGGTTGGGACCGACTGCTATACGTTGCCACTGGCGCGTCCAAGATCTCCATCGAAGCTCTTGGCGTGGGAGAGAAGGGGGGTGAATACGCAGATGGTTTCCAGGCGTCCAGCGCACCAGAGGATTCTGGCCGTTTGGATCGTACGTTGCGCCTCGCACACCAGTTGCCGTTTCGGGCCAGCAAGACTCGTATGCCCAAGCCTGGTTCGGACGTTCTGCATCGGGTACACCTATTCGCCAAACTCGACACTGCGGTTAGTGACAGCCTCACACTCGTCACCGCCGCGGCCGGTTACGGCAAGACGACACTTCTGGCATCATGGTCAGAGAGCTGTGCGTTGCCTCATGCGTGGCTATCACTCGACCGTGGCGACACCGATGCGCACCGGTTTGCGATCTATCTCGTCGCTGCAGTACGCCGCGTATTTCCGGATGCATGCCCGGAGACGGTTGGATATTTGACGGGCAGACGCCCATTGTTGGCCGGTCAATTGACCGGATTGCTGTGCTAGGAACTAGACGTGCTGCCGGAGCGCATGGTCTTGGTCCTGGATGATTTCTATCTGGCTGCCAGTCTGCCTGTGCTCGAGATCGTGAGCTGGTTGATTCACCGTCCGTTACGCACTCTTCATCTGATCATTGCGGGAAGATGCGATCCGTTTCTACCCCTTGCCAGCCTGCGCGCGCACGGCGAACTGACCGAAATTCGGGGCAAAGACTTGCGCTTTACGCCGGATGAGAGCGCGGAATTTCTGCGGAACGCCGTTCCGTGGGATTTGCCGGCGGGCATGGTTGACCAATTGTATGAACGCATGGAAGGCTGGATCGCCGGGCTGCGGCTTGCGGCCATGTGTGCGGCGATGCCAAGGACGGATGATGCAGCGACGTCGGCGCTCCAGGCACTGGATCAAGGCGTCCGCCATATTCTCAGCTTCTTTACCGAGGATGTCATCGCCGGTTTGCCGAGGGAAGTCCAGGATATGCTGCTGGCGGTCTCTCTGCCAGACCAGTTCTGCGCAGAACTATGCGACGCCGTCTTGCCGCTGCGTCAGGGCGGGCGGCGGGACAGTGGCCTCACCGGACACGAATTTGTCGATTGTTTGACGCGCATGAGCCTATTCGTGACCGAGGTGGATGATGGGCCATGGCTCAAATTTCATTCGCTTTTTCGACAGGTACTCCGTCAGCTTCTCCCCTCACGCTACGGATCCCGGGAGATCGCGGCCTGCAATCTCCGCATCGCTGAGTGGTATGCCGAGCAAGGAATGCTGGCGGAGGCAATGGTTCATTGTCTGGAATCGGGCGATGAAGCCGCGATCGAGCGGCTTGCAACAGACTATTTGACCGAAATCCTCAACCGTGAGGATCGGCCTACCCTTGAGCGTTGGGCTACGGACCTGCCGGAGCATCTGATTGCCGGCTATCCTACACTGGCGCTTGCCAAAGCCTTTGTGATGCTGTTGCGCTGGGAATCTACGGCCATCCTGCCACTGGTGGAGACAGCCGAACGATGCCTGGACGCCAACCCAGAACGCTATGATGAACATAAGCGCCATTCTTTGAATAGCGGCATTCATTTGCTGAAGTGCCATTGCGCATATGCGCTGAGCGACATGGCTGCAGCCCTTGAATTGGCGCAGTTGGCCCATGAGCAGGCTCCAGGGACAGATC
>CAYZLP010001055.1:0-2086 GCA_964478635.1 uncultured Caldilineaceae bacterium | reverse complement strand
ACGGATCGACGTCGCTGGTGATGAGCTGGGCCGAGTCGGCGTCGGTCCGGGCAATCACCAGGGTGGGAACGCCCATGACGTCGGCGGCCAAGCGCGCGGCCTGAAGCTTCTGGACGAACTCACGGGTGGGGACCAGCACCTTGCCGCCCATGTGGCCACACTTCTTGGCCGAGGAGAGCTGGTCTTCGAAATGCACGCCGGCCGCGCCCGCTTCGATCATGGCCTTCATCAGTTCGAAAGTGTTGAGATTGCCGCCAAAACCTGACTCGGCATCGGCCACGATGGGAGCCATCCAGTGAATATCCTGCTTGCCGCTCATATGGGCGATCTGGTCGGCGCGGATGAGCGCATTGTTGATGCGCTTGGCCAGGGCCGGGGCCGCGTCGGCCGGATAGAGACTCTGATCCGGATAGGTCTGCCCTGCGGTGTTGTTGTCACCGGCCACCTGCCAGCCGCTCAGATAGATCGCCTTGAGACCGGCCTGAACCATCTGCACGGCCTGGTTGCCGGTGACCGCGCCCAGGGCACGCACGAAGGGATCGGCATGGAGCAGATGCCAGAGACGCTCTGCCCCCATCCGGGCTACCGTATATTCAATCTGAAAGCTGCCCCGCAGACGCAGGACCTGCTCGGCCGTGTAGGTCCGCTGAATCCCGGCCCAGCGGGCAGAGTTCTTCCAGTCGTTGGTCATGTCGGCGGCGAGATTCTTCTCATACATGGCGATTGCTCCTCCGGATTTTTGACAAGCTACTACACATTGAAGAATTAGGTACGGCAAAAATCAGGTACGGCCCCAAACAGAGTATTGCGGTTCGATCAGGCGAGGCGATGATTATGACGGACAATGCGTGCATGCATCCCTGCAGGCGCAGGGAGTAGAGGTCAAGTGCGGCTCCGAAAGCTACCAACGCAATGACGCACGGCTAGTACACCGTGGCGTAAATGCTTCGACACCGCTCAGCACCCGTACCACGGCGGAAAGTAGGGCAGGTCTACCTTTGGTAGCAGCCGTCGACTTATTTCCGCCGGGATTTACTAGCCATTCAGCTGCGGCGGATTCTGCCAAAGGTTAGTTACAGCCCGGTTACGAATCTTCGCCAACTGCGAATATTTTCTTTTAGCGAATTTTCGCTGCTGGCGAAAAGATTCTATCTATGATAGACTACGCTGTCAAAATTGCCGATGCGTTGCGCGCGCGTTGTGAGAGCGATTTACCCCGGATCGCGGCTGGGCAGCCGCGCAGCGCTTCTTCCCGAGGAATCGATCTTGGACACCCAGTTTGTCAACATCATTTTCGGCATCAAGCTGCGCGAGGCGCGGCAGGGGGCCGGCCTGACGCTGTCAGAATTTGCCCAGCGCTGTGAGATCTCGCCATCCTATGCAACCGAGGTGGAAAAGGGGCGCAAATACCCGAGGGTGGACAAAATCATGCGCATGGCCGAGGTTCTGGACGTGCCCTACAACGAATTGGTCTCCATGACTCTGGCCCCCCACTTGCAGCAGTTGGAAGGTGCGCTTTCCTCAACGCTGATCAGTGAGTTCCCCTTTGCCGAATTCGGCTTGGACGCCAGCGACCTGGTTGCGCTGCTGACCAAGGCCCCGGCCAAGGCAAGCGCCCTGCTCAGCGCCCTGTTCGAAATCGGCCGACAGCACGATCTGAAGGACGAGCATGTCTTGCTGGCCGCGCTGCGCTCCTATCAGGAACTCCACCAAAACTACTTCCCCGATCTCGAAGAAGCCGCAGCTGCCTTCGCTGCCAAGCACGATCTGTGGGACGGCAGCCCCGTCACGGCCGCGCGGTTGGAGCCGTTTCTCACCGGCGGCTTCGGCTATCGCCTCGATCACGCCACGCTCACGGAGACGCCGGAGTTGGGCAGCTATCGCTCGGTCTATATTGAGGGTGCGCGTCCTGAACTGCTGATTAACCCGGCGCTGCAGCCAAACCAGATTGCCTTTCTCCTCGCGCGGGAGATTGGGTATCAGGTGCTAGGCCTTCAGGAACGCGCCCAGACCTCTTCACCCGACCGGGTTGAATCATTCCAGCAAGTGCTGAACGATTTCCGGGCATCCTATTTCGCAGGGGCGT
>CAYZLP010001054.1:0-2088 GCA_964478635.1 uncultured Caldilineaceae bacterium | reverse complement strand
CCAGGATCAGCGGCACGACAAACAAGACGAGCGCCAGCGCAAACAGCAGCCATGTAGGCGCGCGGGTTACCCATCGGGTCCAGGCCGCCGCCAGCGGCGGTTCGTACGCCCAATAGTTGACGTCATCTTCGAATTCGTATTCGTTCGGCGCTGATGAAGACATTGTCTGCCCTGTACGTAGAGATGATCAATTCAGATTGTTACTCCCAACGCCCCAGGATTACCGTCCGGCACGACACTTCCAACACGACGCACCATGAGTTTGCAGGCCTGGGCTAGCGGCCGGACGTTGTTGGTAACCGCAGATGTCACACCAGCAGCGATGACCTGCAAAACTCATGGTTCAAGACTCTTTCGAACCTATCTGGCGGCGGCCGTAGCCTCGGACAGTCCGGCCTGGACCGCTTCCGCTTCGAGCTGCGCCTGGCGACCGTAGTCAATGGCTTCGGCGAGGATACGGGCGGCTTCCTGAGGGCTGTGGAAGCCGGTGCTGTTTTCCGAGGAGACGAAATCCCAACGGAAAGACGCCTGCCGGTGCAGTTGCAGGGCAGCGGCTAGATCCTCATCGGTGGCGCCGGCTTCACGCGCGGCGACGATGGCGTCGATCGCATCCACAATGGCGGCTTCGGCCCGGTGCAGCAGATCCGCGGTCTTGTTTTGGATCGTCAGTACCCGTTCCCGCAGTTCGTCCTCGGACTGGGTGTGGCAGGTCTGGCAGGCATTGTTAATGTTGGTCAAGGGACTTCGTACCCAGTGGTCCGATACCTTGATGCTGCCCTCGCGGACATACGGCATGTGACAGTCGGCGCAGGCAACGCCGGAACGGGCATGCAGACCGGTGGAACTCATCTCGAATTCCGGATGCTGAACTTTGAGCATGGGCGCGCCCGTCTCGGCATGGGTCCAGTCCTTGAAGCCGGCGTCATCGTAGTATTTCTCCATGTCGTCGACGGTCAACCCATTCGTCCACGGGAAGGTGAGTAGCTTGTCTTCGCCCTGGAAATAATACTCCACGTGGCACTGGGCGCAGACGTAGCTACGCATATCCTGGCGACCGGCTTCGGCCACATCGATGCCGCGCTCGGCCATGGCATTTACAAACGCAGGCCGGGTGATGACCAGTTCCATGGTATCCGGATCGTGGCAATCTGCGCACGATGAGCCGAAATGAAGCTGGTCTTTGAGTTCATTGTAGGGCGTATGATTGAAATTTTCCCAACCCATTTCGGCAATAAGACCCGGGGTTTCGGCTGCATGACAGTTGATGCAGGCGGCCGGCTGCTCCACGAGCTTGACCCGTTCGGTCTCCATCTGGTCGATGGCGGCGTAATGGTGCCCCCGATCTTCATTGTGGTCCTTGCTGAACGCATACCCTGCCCACAGGCGCACCATGGCCGGCGTTCGCTCCAGCTTACTGTACGGTTCAGAGCCTCCGTAGGGCGTCGAGCCATAGTTTTCTTCGGTCTTGACAAAGGAGCTGTACTGACTGGGGAAATTCTGGCCCCATACCGCAGGATCGATTTCTCCTTCGGCCAGTTCGACGACTTTCTGCGGATAGACGGCCGCCTCCTGTTTGCGGTTGTTGATGTTCAGGAATAGGGCTGCCACCATAATCGTGACGACTACGGCAGCCAAGAAGATAAGGATATAGAGCCAAATTTGTCGAGAGGATTGTCGCTGTTCGGATTGCATTACAGAATATCCTTGTGGTTGGGTCGATCAGTCGGCGTGGCCAACTTCTTGATGACAGGAGAGACAAGAAATCTCCTCGCCAACGGCATTAACATGGATCTGACTGGTCGTTGCACTGTGGCATTCGACACAGTTTTGGAGAGCAACGTGCTCGTTCATGGCCCGAATCCGGATAGGTTCGGGAAAATTATCGAACGTAAATGCCACGCTATGGTTGAAGCCATTGACGCCTTTGACGATCCATTTGTCCGGAAAGGTGTGAGGCGCATGGCAGTCATTGCATGCGGCAACCGCTTTGTGGCTGGAATGATTCCAACCGTCATACTGATCGCGCATGATGTGGCAATTGACGCATGCGGCTGGGTCGCTGGAGAAGTAGGACATTCCTTCGGCATA
>CAYZLP010001053.1:0-2089 GCA_964478635.1 uncultured Caldilineaceae bacterium | reverse complement strand
CACGTACCGGCTCGTGTCGCCTGGCATCACACGCTCAGTGGTCAGATAGATATTGATACGGCGTTGTCTGCCCGGCAAGTCCAGGCCCTGCGCCTGCGCAAGAGAGCCATTTACGGTTTGGCCACCCATGTTGTGGCCAACTCCAGAGCTACAGAGCGTGATGTGCAAAGCACGTTTGGGGTACCTGCCGCCAAGTGCAAGATCCTGCCCATTTTGATCAGCGACCCTTGCTTGGATAGTCAGGAGTTGCCGCTGCGTCAGAAGTACAAGATTGTCTGTGTTGGGGCGCTACTCTCGGCGAAGGGTCAGGACGTTCTGTTACAGGCAGTGCCACAGCTGATAGCTCGCTATCCTGCTACATGCGTTGAGTTTATCGGCGATGGCCCGATGCGTGATCACTATTTGCAGATGGCCGAGGCATTGCGCATCGCTGACCATTGTCAGTTTCCCGGGTTCCTGTCTAATCAGGAAGTGTTGCGAAGAATGGCCGCCGCCACCGTTGTGGTGGTGCCCAGCCATGCAGAAGCATTTGGCATCGTTAATATCGAAGCGCTTTCCGTTGGAACGCCCATTGTCGCGTCAAATGTCGGTGGTATCAGGGATATTGTTCGGGACGGCGTGGATGGCTACCTCGTACCCCCTGCAGATCCCGCATCGCTGGCTGATGCGCTAGCGAAGGTGCTCGATGGTGGGCCTGGCTATGAGGCCATGCGACGCAGTGCCCGTGACCGGTTTCTACAAGAATACGAAATAAGCAGAGGTGTGGGTGTTCAGGCCGACTGGTACGAGAGTTTGAGCGGCTGAATCGATAACAACGCCTGCATGGGATTAACTATGACCAGAGAACGGAGTACGAAGCGAAAAGGTACGTTTAGCAGACGAGAGTTTCTAGGCGGCTCGACTTTTGCCCTGGCTGGAATGGTGCTCGGTCCGTTTCCGGGGAGAAACACCATACAATCTCTGACGTTTGCCGGGCTACTGGCGCAGGATGATAGCGTTTCTGTTACAGAGCACGGGGCCGTGGGCGATGGTGTGACAAATGATCGAGCCGCTTTCCAGGCCGCAATCGATGCCGCCACGCGGCAGGGACGACCGCTATTAATACCGCAGCCGGCGGCGCACTATCGCATTGCCTTTGACGCAGAGTATCTGCAACTGATGATTGATGGAGACCTGGTCATCAGAGGTGAGGGGCGTGACACGACGCTTATTCGCTTTACCATCGAATCTCCTGATATCTCCAAATCGTATGCCGGCTTCTACGTGCGAAACGGCAGCAGGTTTCGGATATCTGACCTGCGTTTGGAGGCTGAGATTAATCCGACCGAATTTGAGTTCCAGGGGTTCAACCTGGAGTCCGGGCTGGTCGACCACGAAGTCCTGATTGAGCGATTGGACGTAGATGGCTTTACGAACATCGTTTACACTCCGTCGTCCGGTCCCGAGGGCGGTACTGGGGAGTTGTTCCTGACGGTCCGTGGCTGCGATTTCAAACCCGGCTTGCGCTACTGTGTTGCGATGTGGACTGTCGAAGACGGGCACAAGCGCATGCACCTGTTTGACTCCTATTTCCACGACAATCAGGACTCACACCTGATCTATACACACCCACACAACTCCGTGCTGGTTGAGAACTGCCGCTTCGACGGCGCGACATCCTGGGCGTTTCACATTCAAGGTTCGGCCGTCGGCGGCGATCCGGACTACCAGCGTTTCATTGGCTGCTGGTTCGGACCGCGCAACAGCCGGGGCATCATCACGCAGGACCGCGAGAACACCACGGTGCGTGTGGAAGTGCGCAACTGCATCTTCGAAGGGCGCCCGGCCGTCCAGATACGCTCCGACATTCTGATCGATGGCTGCTACTTCACGACGCCTCTCGACCCGCCGTCCGGTCAGAATTTCATTTCGGCGTACAGCAACTCTCCCTGGATTGCCACCATCAGCAACTGTGTCTTTTCACCACGGTCCAATTCGCTACCCGATATCGACTTGCGGCTGGAGGACATCGAAGCATCTATTCTCAACTGCCAGTTCTACAGCCAGGGTTCGGGCAACGTCATCGCCATGGGCGGCAGCAACAACAACG
>CAYZLP010001052.1:0-2102 GCA_964478635.1 uncultured Caldilineaceae bacterium | reverse complement strand
ATGGGCCGCACCGGCTATGAGACGGTCTGGCGGCCCATGCTCCAGGGAAAATTCGGCGCGCACTACGACGAAGTAAATCTGGCCTGGTTCTGGGCCCGGGTCTACAAGCGCACGCCCAAGTTGGGCTATTACCGGGGTGGATTCCAGGCCTTCGTCGACGGCCTGGCCCGGGCAGCCGCAGCCCGCGGCGCCGCGCTTCAGACCAAGGCGCCGGTCCAGGCCATTACGCGCGCGGAAGACGGCTCGTTCACCGTGCGCGTGGCCGGCGTCGAGTCTGGATCCTTCGATGCCGTGCTGACCACCGTCAGCCCCGGGCTGATGGCCCGCATCGCCCCCGGCCTGCCGACCGACTATCTGGCCCAGCTGCAGCAACTCAAAAGCATGGGCGCCGTCGTGCTGACCGTTGCCCTGGATCGCCAATTGCTCACCGATGGCGCCTACTGGGTCAACGTGCCCAAGCCGGAAGGGCTGCCCTTTCTGGCCCTGGTGGAGCACACCAACATGATCGATCCGCGCCACTATGCCGGCGACCGTCTTCTCTATATCGGGGACTACCTGGAACCGGATCATCGCTATTTCGGCCTCTCCGCGGAGGAACTGCTGGCCGAATTCCTGCCCCATCTCGGCAAATTCAACCCCGCGTTTACGCCTGATTGGGTCACCGGCGCCTGGGTACACAAGGCGAGCTATGCTCAACCCGTACCGCCCGTCGGTTACGCAGCCATGATTCCCGACATTCGCACGCCCCTGCCGGGCCTCTACTTCGCCTCCATGAGCCAGGTCTATCCCTGGGACCGGGGAACCAACTACGCGGTGGAAATCGGGCGGAAGGCGGCAGGGATGATGGTTGAGGACCTGGGATTGGGAGGAAGTTGATGCTTCGACAGGCTCAACAGGCGGAGCGGGCGCAGTGGGGATTGCGGCGCAGCCTACTGCCGGAGAGACTGCTTTTTGATAGGGTGAATGGGACTATGGTTAAATGGGTCGAAAGACCTTCATTCTAACGGCGTGCAATGAGCAGATAATCGCGAGGAAACCCCACTATGTTTGGACGCAACAAGAGCAGCATCAGCGAAGATGCGGTCATGCAGGCGCTGAGCACCGTTCAGGAGCCCGAACTCCACAACGATCTGGTCTCACTCAACATGATCCGCGACGTGACCATCAGCGGCAACGACGTTGCCTTTACCATCATGTTGACGACGCCGGCCTGTCCCCTACGCAGCCAGATGGAGCAGGAGAGCATTGCGGCCATCAAGCAGCACATTCCCGATACGGGCAACGTGCAGGTCCGCTTCGACGCCCAAGTACGGGGCGACAGTCGCATTGCCGGCAAGCTCAACATTCCCGTCAAGAACATCATCGCCGTGGCCAGCGGCAAGGGCGGCGTGGGCAAGAGTACCATCAGTACCAATCTGGCCGTTGCCCTGGCCCAGGAGGGCGCCTCGGTCGGCGTGCTTGATGCCGACATCTACGGCCCCAACATTCCAATGATGTTCGGCCTGGAAGGCAAGCCCCGGGTCGAGAACAACAAGATGATTCCCTTCGAGGCCTACGACGTCGAAGTGATCAGCATGGGCTTCCTCATGCCCGAAGGCGAAGCCGTCGTCTGGCGCGGCCCCATGCTGCACAAGGCCATTCAGCAGCTCTTCACCGACGTGCGGTGGGGCGAACTCGACTATCTGATCGTCGATCTGCCACCCGGCACCGGCGACGCCCAGCTCAGCCTGGCCCAGAGCGTGCCCCTCACCGGCAGCGTCATCGTCACCGCACCCCAAGAAGTCTCGATCAGCGACGCCCGCCGGGGCGCGGCGGCCTTCCAGCGCCTGGAGGTACCGCTTCTCGGTGTGGTCGAAAACATGTCGGGCGAGATCTTCGGCACGGGCGGCGGCCAGAAAGCGGCCGAACTCATCGGCGCCGAATATCTGGGCAGCGTCGAACTGGATTCCCGCATCCGTGTCGGCGGCGACAACGGCGAGCCCATCATGATCGCCGCCCCCGACAGCCCCGCGGCCGAGTCCATTCGAGCCCTGGCCCGCAAGCTGGCTGCACGGATCAGCGTCATGAACCTGGCCCCGGATCCGGAGTTGCGGATCATTTAG
>CAYZLP010001051.1:0-2104 GCA_964478635.1 uncultured Caldilineaceae bacterium | reverse complement strand
CGGTGAGGCCCATGGCTTTTTTGACATCGTAGAGAGTCTGGCGCGCTTCGGCCCGTGCGTGCTCGGTCCCCTCCACCAGGAGATGGTCGACGTAGCCCCGGTCTTCTTCGTAGCGGGCGCGCCGCTCCCGGGTGGGTTCCAGGAAGTCATTGAGCGCGACGATGAGCTTTTCCTTGACTTCGACATCGCCTACATTTCCGGTGCGATAGCGCGCCTTGAGATCCTCGACCTCTTCCTTGTTGGGATTGAAGGCGTCGTGATAGATGAAGACCGGATTGCCTTCCACCGTGCCCGGAATGTCGGCCCGGATACGATTGGGATCGGTGTACATGCCCATCACCCGTGTTTCCACGGTTTTGGCGTCGTCGCTCAGGAAGATGGCGTTGTCCAGGCTTTTGCTCATCTTGGCCTGTCCGTCCGTGCCTACCAGCGTGCCGCCGACCACGTAGGGTTCCGGTAGAGGGAAGACCTCGTCGTAGGCGTTGTTGAAGCGTCGGGCGATCTGGCGCGTCAGCTCCACGTGGCTCTCGTTGTCCTTGCCCACCGGGACCAGGTGCGCCTTGGGCATGAGAATATCGGCCGACTGCAGCACGGGATAGCCGAGCAGATTGTACGGAATCTGCTCCAGCCCGGCCGCATTGGCCATGTCCTTGATGGTCGGCAGTTGCTGCAGCCGTTCCACGGTCACCAGGCTGGAAATGAGCAGCTGCAGTTCGTAGACCTCATCGATGGCAGACTGCAGGTAGAAGGTTACTTTCTCCGGATCGATGCCGATGGCCAGGTGGTCCAGCACAATCGCCCGGGCATTCTCGGCGATGTGGAGAATGCTCTCCTTGTCCGGCTTCGTGGTCAGCATGTGCAGATCGGCAATGAGGAAAAAGCACTCATACTTGTCCTGCAGCGCCAGCCGATGGCGGTGACTGCCCACATAATGTCCCAAATGCAGCTTCCCCGTCGGCCGGTCGCCGGTTAGGATGCGTTTTTTGTCGGTCATTTTGGTCTCCAGAAATTGCAGTGATTCTTGATGTCTATCTTCAATCTACAACCCCCTCTCCGCCTCCTCCACCGCCACGGCCAGCGCCCGGGCCTTGTTCAGCGATTCCCGGTACTCGGCCGTGGGATCGCTGTCGGCGACGATCCCACCCCCGGCCTGGAGGTAGCAGGTGTCGCCCTGCATGGTGATAGTGCGGATGGTGATGCAGGTATCCATGGCGCCGTCGTAGCCAATGTAGCCGACTGCGCCCGCATAGGGGCCCCGGCGAGTGCCTTCCAGCTCTTCGATGATCTCCATGGCCCGCACTTTGGGCGCGCCGCTGACGGTGCCCGCCGGGAAGGTTGCCCGCAGCAGGCTGAAGGCGTCATGCTCGGGCTTGATTCGCCCCCGGACGTCGCTGACGATGTGCATGACGTGGCTGTAGCGCTCGACTGCCATCATGGTCGGGACGGTCACCGTGCCGTACTGGCAGACGCGACCCAGGTCGTTGCGGCCCAGGTCGACGAGCATGACGTGCTCGGCCCGCTCCTTGGGATCGTTCAGCAACTCCTCGGCCAGCGCGGCGTCCTCTTCAGGCGTCTCTCCCCGCCAGCGGGTTCCGGCAATGGGATGGAGGTAGGCATATTCGTCCTCCAGGCGGACGTGTAGCTCCGGGCTGGAGCCGATGATGCGCACGGGATCGCCGTCGACGCCCGCAATGCCGGCAAAATCCAGGAAGTACATGTAGGGTGACGGATTCAGCATGCGCAGCGCGCGGTAGATCGTGAAGGGATCGGCCTCGGTCTTGCGGCTCAGGCGCTGGCTTAGCACCACCTGGAAGATGTCGCCTGCGCCGATGTACTCCTTGGCCGCACGGACGTTGGCCTCGTGTTCGGCCTGGGTGAAATTGCTTGCCCAGGCCGCGGCGCCGTCGACGGCCCGGGCTACCGGCGGGATCAGCGGCTGCTGCAGCTGACGCACGATGTTCTCGATGCGGGCGATGGCCTCGGCATAGGCCGCCCGCAGATCGCTCTCGCCCCCGGTGCCCGCGCGCATGTTGGCGATGACGATGAGGCGGTGGCGCACATGGTCGAAGACGACCAGGTTATCGCAGAACAGGAGCATCATGTC
>CAYZLP010001050.1:239-2110 GCA_964478635.1 uncultured Caldilineaceae bacterium | reverse complement strand
GGCTGCACGGGACCGGCTTTGGCCCCGCCAGGAAGAGATGGAAGCGGGCGATCTGCTGCTGGGTCTGCCGAGCAGCGGTCCCCACACCAACGGCTACTCCCTGATCCGCCGGACGGTGGAAGGACGCGATTTTGCCCAGCAATTGGCCGACGGCCAGAGCCTGGCGGATGCGCTGCTTGCGCCCCATCGCTGCTACCTCCCGGAAATCGAGGCCCTGCTGGCGGCCGGGGCGCCCATCAAGGGGCTGGCCCATATTACCGGCGGCGGCTTCACCGACAATATCCCGCGCATGGTGCCTTCAGCGCTCGCAGCCACCGTCGACCTGGGCGCCTGGGATGTACCGGCCGTCTTTCGGGCGCTGGTTGATTGGAGCGGCATGACGGCTGCAGAAGCCTACCGCGTCTTCAACATGGGAATCGGCATGATCGCCGTCATTCCCGCGGCAGCGCAGGAGACCGCCTGCGCCGCGCTGACCGATGCGCGGGTGATCGGCCGCCTGGACCTACGCGCGACCGGAACACAACAGGTGCGATTCACCACAACCGACAGTTGACAAGTAGCCCCAGACTATTGAAAATTGTCAATCAACAACAGCCGATCAATCATCCGTCTTTCATTTCACTAAAACAGAGGAAATGGCCGCACGACTAGCAGTACTCATCTCCGGTAATGGTTCCAACTTGCAGGCTCTCATTGATGCAATTCGCATGCACATGCTTGATGCCGAAATTGCCGTCGTCGTCTCCAATCGCAAGGACGCCTACGGGCTGGAACGAGCGGAAAAAGTCAACATCCCCACCGAGTATTTCCCCCTCAAGCCCTATTTGGACGATGGTCGAGACCGGCGGGCCTATGACGCGGATCTGGCCGAATTGCTTCTTGACTATGATCCCGATTGGGTCGTCCTCGCCGGCTGGATGCATATCCTTAGCAGCGATTTTCTGGATGAGTTTGAGTATCGCGTGATCAATCTCCACCCGGCCTTGCCCGGCCAATTTCCCGGCGCCACCGCCGTTCAGGATGCGTTCGAAGCCTTCCAGCGCAAGGAAATCAAAGAAACGGGCGTCATGGTTCATCTCGTGCCGGATGAGCGGGTCGATGCGGGGCCGGTCATTGCCAGCCGCGCCGTGCCCATCTACCCCAAGGACACGCTGGAGCTTCTGACCAACCGCATTCACGGCGTGGAGCATCAGCTGTTGGTGCATGCCCTGCAGCGCCTTATCGAGGGCGACGATTCCTGGGAAGAGTAAGTCCTACCCCTGCAGTAGCGCTGTCTTCACCCCCTTCCGTGCAGGCTGCCCGAGGCTCAACGTCCCGGGCAGCATCAGCAACCCCCATGTTGCACCGAATCGACCGCGGATTCCGCATCTCACGACGGACTTGTCGTGAGCTTGTCGAACGATCAGACGAATTTTCCGCAGGATATCCGTTTCAATCCGCCGTATCCGGTTCGTTCCGCAGTCTATCGGCAATAAAGTGCGCACGCTGGGGACGGTTGTTGCCCACACTTGACATCCTGGGGTCAAGCGTGCAGAATAGGGGCGCCCTCTAGCTGGCACACCATTTACAACCACATCACATCCGCATTGTCCAACTTCACCAACTCCAAAGGGGGTACACATGCGTAAATGGCTAACACTTAGCGCACTGCTTGCGACGCTCATTCTTGCCGCCGCGTGCGCGGCGCCGGCCGCGCCGGCAGGCGACGCAGCCATGTCCGATTCCGGCGAAGCCGCTGCGGAGGCGCCGGTTCTGCGTTTCGGCATCAATGCCGCCGACGTCGGTTCGCTCGATCCGCACTTCGCGTCGGGCACCCAGGATCGCGCAGTCGTCAGCATGATCTTCAATGGGCTCGTTCGATATGCGCCCGG
>CAYZLP010001050.1:0-206 GCA_964478635.1 uncultured Caldilineaceae bacterium | reverse complement strand
TGGCCGTCGCCATTCCCGAACCGGAAGTGACCGATGACGGGGCACAAGTCTGGACCTTCGAACTCCAGCGGGGCATCATGTGTCATGCCGGACCGGAGACGGAAGCATACGAGCTGACGGCCGACGACGTCATCTACTCGCTGCAGAAGTCGGCCAACCCCGATCGCTCCGCCTTCGCCGGCGAGTACGACGGCATGACCGTGGAG
>CAYZLP010001049.1:0-2111 GCA_964478635.1 uncultured Caldilineaceae bacterium | reverse complement strand
GCGGGGTCCGTCGCGTCGGCCCTGGAGGTAGCGGCTGCCGCCTGCGCCTCTTTCCCGGCGATGATTCCTTCTGCTTTCTCCGCTCCTGCCATGACGCCATGCCTGTTCGGCGCATCATCATCCACACTGTCCTCAAGCCGGCCAGCTTGCCCGACCGGTGGTGCGCCGTGAGGCATGCGCCAAAACTGGGCAAAGGCCGTGGCAAAGAGGGGCAGATGGTCCAGATCGGAGACCAGCAGGGCGCGCAGGGCGTAGTAAAAATCCCAGTAGTTTTTTATGTCAACATACGACAGGGCGATCGCAACCTCGATCAGATCGGCCGGACTGACCGGCAGCCCCAACGTGCGCAGCAACCGGCCGAAGCGCACGAGATCGGGCAGCAGCGCGGCGGCGGAATCCGCCCCGCCCGCTTGGGCATCACCGGTCCGGGTCATGACCCCAGGGCCTCGTCCAGCAAGCGCCGCCACGGGCCATCCTGAATCGGCTGCAGATCGTCCTGCTGCTTGAGGAGAACGCCCAGGGTCACCTGGACAGTCTCTTCTTCCAGTGCGGTTTGGCCCAGCGCGGTCAGAGCCTCGACCCAATCGATGGTTTCGGCCACGCCGGGCAGCTTGCCCAGATCCTCCCGGCGCAGGGCCTGGACGAAGGCCGTGGCCTGCCGGGCCAAGGCCGGGGCGGCGGCGGGCGCCCGTTCCCGGACGATGGCCAGCTCTTTCTCGAAGTCCGGATAGTCGATCCAGCAGTAGAGGCAGCGCCGCTTGAGCGCGTCGTGCAGCTCCCGGGTGCGGTTGGAGGTGAGGATGACCAGGGGACGGGTCCGGGCGCGGATGACGCCCAGTTCGGGAATGCTCACCTGGAAGTCGGATAGTATTTCCAGGAGAAAGGCCTCGAATTCGTCGTCGCTGCGGTCGATCTCATCGATCAGGAGCACCCGCGGCCGGTCGCCGTCGGCCTCCAGCGCGGCGAGCAGCGGCCGCTTGAGCAAAAAGCGCTCGCTGAAGAGTTCGGCTTCATCAAAAGCCGCCTGCTGGGATTCCAGGTAACGGATGTGCATCATCTGGCGCGGATAGTCCCACTCATAGAGGGCCTGGCCGGCATCAATGCCCTCGTAGCACTGGAGGCGAATCAGCTCGGTTGAGAGCAAGCGCGCGACCACCTTGGCCACTTCGGTCTTGCCCACGCCGGGCGCGCCTTCCAGCAGCAGCGGCCGGCCCAGCTTGAGCGCGAGGAAGATGGCCGTCGCCAGGCCGCGATCGGCGATGTAGGCCTCACCCCGCAGGGCATTTTGCAGATCGTCAATCGTCGCCGGAATCACCTTTGGCCTCCCCTCAGTACGGATCGGAACAAGCCATGCAATTCTATCACACCCGGTAGTGTAAAATGGTGGCAATCAAAATGTCCAACGTCTAGTGTCCAGTGTCCAACGTCCAGTGTTCCATTGTCCAATGTCCAGTGAGCACGCCTTCCTGCGAGCGGATGGGCCGGCCAAGCCGCAAGAAAGAGAAACTCGCGATGTCCGATTCGAACACGACAGCACCAGGCCCCAACGCCACCGTCTCCCTCCGGGAAATCACGGCCGACACGCTGGGCGCAATCTTGCGCCTCGAGGTGGCTGATAATCAGCAGCACTTCGTGGCCGACAACGCGGTCTCCATCGCCGAAGCCCACTTCGAACCCAAGGCCTGGTTCCGCGCCATCTATGCCGACGAAACGCCGGTCGGCTTCGTGATGCTCTACCTCGACCGGGAGCAGCCGCTCTACTACCTCTGGCGCTATATGATCGACCGGCGCTACCAGGGCTACGGCTATGGTCACCAGGCCATGACCCAGGTTTGCGCGTTTGTCCGCAGCCTGCCCGGCGCCACGGAACTCAAGTTGAGCTACGTGCCCGGTGCGGGCAGTCCCCTGACTTTTTACCGCAAGCAGGGCTTTGTCGACACCGGCGAAATCGATCATGGCGAACTGGTCATGCGTAGATATCTGTTTGGATAATGGGCCGCTGATGACGCGGATCGGGCGGATACCCGCGGAGCAAATCTGGAAGGAAAATCTGCGTAGATTCGGTAAATCGTTCGACTGAGCGTTCGACTGAGCTCACGCCGAAGTCTCAC
>CAYZLP010001048.1:0-2112 GCA_964478635.1 uncultured Caldilineaceae bacterium | reverse complement strand
AGAGATGAGTTTCCCGCCAAGTAGAGGGGGAAGAGCATCCAGAGGGCAATGATAATGAGCAGAACCCACAGCATAATGCGATTGAGTCGGTGTTTGTTTTCACTACTCATCGGACTGCACCCCCAGACTGGTCATATAGATAATCGCAAAGACGGAGAGAACCACAAAAATCACGATACTGCTGGCCGATGAATACCCCATGGCCCGATTTGCAATGAGTTCGTAGTACGTGAAACTCGCCATGGAATATCTGGCCTGTCCGAGAACGATCTGAAAGAGATCGAAGACGCGCAGCGTATCAAGCGTGCGGAAGACGAGCGCTACGGCAATGGTACCCCGCAGTAGCGGCAGCGTTAGTCGAAAGAACTGGGTCACGGCATTGGCGCCATCCACATCGGCCGCCTCATAAATATCCTTGGGAATCAACTGTAAGCCGGCAAGGATTAGTAGGGCCATGAAAGGTGTTGTCTTCCAAACATCGATGGCGATCATGGAAGGCAGTTGCAGGGCAGGATCGGTCAGAAAAGGAATCTCCCCATCACCCAGCCCCAGTCGCCAAAGGACTGTGTTGAAAAAGCCGGTACGATTGGGCTGGAGCATGAAGGCCCAAATCATTGACGAAACCGCGGTCGGAATTGCCCAAGGGATTAGAATAATCGCCCGCATAAGGCCCTGGCCCCTGAAATTGGCGTTGATGATCAACGCCACGATGATACCTAGGACCAGTTCCAGGGCAACGGCAACGATGGTAAAGGTGACCGTATCCCAGACCGCCCGGATGAAGGCCGGATCCGTCGCCCCCAATACATAGCGATTACCAAATAAGGAGAAGGTTGTTAGCGCTCGGAAGCGCACCGGTTCACGCGGCAATATTCGAGCTGGATTCTCGAAAACCGGCTCACCTGTATCCGGATCCAATACTGGCTGTCCAGTATCCTCATCAACCGAAACAGGAATCTCCTTGATCGTCATGCTCAGGAGGGTTCGATAATTGTCCAGACCCACAAATTCTGACGGTTGCGCACTGGCGAAGACGCTGTTCGTAAAGCTGTTCACGAACACCGAGCCGAGCGGGTAGATGGCAATAGCGAATAGAATGATGAAGGTAGGCAACAACAGGAGGTACGCGAGACGCTGTTCCTGTTTGGCCAGGTCACCTGAGTCTGCACTGCCCTTGGCCATTGTGGTATCTCCTCTTGGATTGAAGATGGCATCTGATGACTAAACAGAACACGGGGCGACGGCAGTTTAGCGTTCGATGCCAGCAGGTGCACAATATCAAGCGGGCTCGTTCCATATGCAGGTCAACCGCAACGTACACAAGTTCCTAGCGCGGGACGCTACATGCAATCGTAGGAATATTCCATGCGGCCTTCAAACCAACCGAATTGCTCGCCGGATTGATATTTGTCTAGGTGAAAGATGTATAGATGAGGCAATTAAGTCAGAGGAGATGCTGAACAGCATCTCCTCTGAGAACATCGTTTGAAGCGGCCGACTCCCGCACTAATGAGTGCAAGATGGCTAACGCTTCAGTAGCCAACGCAAGCGTGGATTACGGTTCCCCAACCGGAAGCCCAGTCAGATCCTCCAGATCCAACGAAATGTTAATGACCGCATCCTCGCCGCTCTGGCTGCCGGTCAGGACATCCGCAACGTTCGAGAAGAAGATCGTTGAAGCTTCGTTGTAGTTCGGCGCCGTAATCGTGGACGGGCGGGCGACTGCGTTCGTGAAGACAGGCAACAGATTCGGCATGAACGGCACAACTTCGGCAATTTCCGCATCTTCGTAGAGCGCCGGAATCGTGGGCAAGAGTGAAGCATTGAGGGCTAGGAACTTCTGCTGTTCCTCGGCAGTCATCCACAAAGCAAATTGAGCAGCCGCATCAGGATTCTCACTATACTTGGAGACTGCCAGTTGCCAGCCACCTAGCGTCGCCGCGCTCTGGCCAGCTTCGGCACCGGGTAGAGCAGTCACGTCGAAGAGCCCGGCAATCGCGCTGTCCGCTTCTTGACCCAAGTTGTAGGCATAAGGCCAGTTACGCATAAAGGCAGCGTTACCACCTTGCCAGACAGCGCGTGACTCTTCTTCCTGGAAGCCCGTTACGCCCG
>CAYZLP010001047.1:0-2122 GCA_964478635.1 uncultured Caldilineaceae bacterium | reverse complement strand
GCTCACGACAAGTCGTTCGACAGGCTCACGACAAGTCGTTCGACAGGCTCACGACGAGTCCGCCGTATCCGGTTTGTTCCGCGGTCTAGTGGCGGTAAATTGCGAATTGCTGGCGGGCTCAAGCCCCCGGCACCTGTTGGCTACACCCCTGCAACCCCCACAAAGCGCTTGAGCGGGCCTAGGGGCAGGGCTTCGGCCACGGCGGCCATATCCTCGCCCCGCAGCGCGCCGGTGAGGCCGAGCCCAACCAGGTAGATGGGCCAGCCAAGGGCGGTGCTGACGAAGAGGCCGAGCCCCCAGCGCTGCAGGAGCCAAATCGCGCCGACCATGAGGGCCGCGGCCAGGACGGGCGGCGCGACGATGCGGAACCAGGGCACCGGGCCTACGTTGCGCTTCACGCTGTAGTAGAAGGGGAAGAGCAGGCTGAATTCGCTCAGAATGGTGACGACCGCGGCGCCAATGTAGCCGAAGGTCGGAATGAGGAGCAGATTGCCTACGGTGTTGAAGACGACGCCGATGATGAAGGCTTTGGTCAGAAAGCGCTGCTGGTTGACCGAGATGAGCACATACTGGGTCACGCTGTTGATGAAGCCGATGGGGATGCTCCAGATGATGACCTGCAGGGCCAAATCCGAGCCGCCCAGAAAGCTGAAGGTGCGGCCGAAGGCCGTCACGGTCTCGGGCACGTTGATGTACTGCGCGCCGCCCACCAGCCAGACCAGGGGCGTGGCCAGAAAGGTAAAGGTCACGGCAATGGGCAGGCTGAGCATGAGCAGCAGACGCGCGCTCACCCGGTAGGTGCGCAGGAGACCCTCCCCCTCCCGCTGGGCGTAGCGGCTCATGACCGGGAAGACGGCCATGGTGAAGACGCTGGGAATGATGTTCAGCCCATCCAGGTATTTCAGACCCACGCTGTAGAGCCCCACTGCCGCTGCGCCCGCCAGGGGCCGCAAGATCCAGATGTCGATGCGCCAGAAGATGGTGGCCAGCAGGTGGTTGATCATGAGGGGGCCGCTGGTGGCAAACATCCAGCGCTGGAGGCTCCAGTCCCACTGCCATTCGGGCTTGAAGAGCGTGCTCCGCACCATGATCCGGAGCCAGATGAGCTGGAGAATGTTGGTGACCAGGGCCACCGCGGCCAATCCCACGAAGCCCCAGCCCAGCAGCAGCACAGCCGCGCCCAGGGCTACCTTGAGCAGGGCAGTGGCGCTCGACAAGCCGGCGGGATACTCCATCTTCTCAAAGGCGAAGAAGAGGCTCGAATAGGCGTCGGCCCAATTGGCGAAGAGCATGGCCACGGCCAGGATGGCAATGGCCTGGACTTCCTGCACGCCGATGTTCTCCACGCCTTCGGCCAGACCCCACGTGCCGATGTTGCGGTAGAACCAGGTCACCAGGGCCAGGACCGGCATGGAAGCCAGCCAGAGGAAGGTGCGCAGCCCCAGCACGTTGGTCAGGTAGCGGCTGGACTGGTTCTTGTCGGCCGCCACGTCCCGGGTCAGCAGCGTGCCCAGGCCGTAACGGCTGATGATCTCGAAGAAGCCGTAGAGCGCGACGACGAAGAAATATTTGCCCGTCCCCTCGGGACCGAGGATGCGGACGTAGAGCATGGCGAAGGCGAAGTCGATGGCCTTATTGCCCAGGCTCAGCGTCATGGGCACCAGGGAGTTTTTGGCCACCGTGCGGACTTCACCCGCGGTCGCTTCCGGCCGGTAGAACTTGCCCCACGCCCAGTAGAGCAGCAGGAAGAGGAGCGTCATGAAGGCCAGGAAGCTGACGTAGAGGCCGATCTTGAAGCTCATGGGCGAGTAGACGAAGCGTACCGTCCACTGGCCGGCTTCGGGCAGATAGACCGTGCGGAGAGCGCCGTTCGCCCGGTAGACGGTCAGTTCCCGCTCGGCATTTTCTTCGGCGCCGAAGGGGCGAATGTAGGCTTTCCAGCCGGGGAAGTAGGCGTCGGCCAGGACCAGCCAGCCCCGGTCGCTCAGGTTCACGTCGACGAAGACGTCCTCGGTGGTGTAGCGGCTGACCTGCGCGTCGGCGAGCTGCGGGCTGGCCCGGCTCAAGGCATTGGCTTCTGCCGGCGCTTCTTCGATGAAGACGACGTCGCGCAAGTCGGTTT
>CAYZLP010001046.1:0-2123 GCA_964478635.1 uncultured Caldilineaceae bacterium | reverse complement strand
CTTCGCTCTTCATGAACTGGTACAACCGCCGCATTCAATTGGTCGAGCGATAGGGAGTAGGAATATAATGACAACCGTTACCACAACGAGCGCCCAAGAAATCCTACCGCCGCCCAGCGAACGTAGAACCGTTTGGGGATGGCTGCGGCGCAATCTTTTCAGCAGCTGGTTCAACACGCTTCTCACGCTGGTGGCCGCTGCGCTCATCTTCCTTATGCTGCGCGGCGTCTTGAACTGGGCATTCAACGTTGCCCAGTGGGACGTGATTCCAGCCAACTGGAACCTGCTCATGCGCGGCCAGTATCCTGTCGAGCAAGTTTGGCGTCTCTGGCTCTGCATCTATCTGCTGGCCGGCGTGGTCGGCCTTTCCTGGGGGGCATGGGGGCGTTCGCTGGGTTTGGCCATGATCATGGTCTTTGCGGTACCGCTGCTGCTCATGCTGCTGCCCTGGCTCTCCAGTGCGGCGCGCATGAATCTGATCATCACCGAAGCAGTGGGGATTGCAGCCTTCGCCCTGGCGCGCTACGGGCAGTCAAAACGCATGTCGCGCCTGGCCGTAATCGCGTGGGTTCTCTACTTTCCCCTGGTGATCGTGATCATCCGGGGCTTCCGCTTCACGGACAATTTCCTGAGCTTCGTACCCTCCAATGTCTGGGGCGGTTTGCTCTTGTCGCTGCTGCTGGCCATCGTGGGCATCGTCTTTTCGTTTCCGCTGGGCGTCTTGCTGGCGTTGGGTCGCCAGTCCAGCTTACCGGCTATCAAGCTGCTCTCCGTAATCTATATCGAGTTTATTCGTGGCGTCCCCCTCATCAGCCTGCTCTTTATGGCCCAGGTCATGCTGCAGCTCTTCCTGCCGGCCAGCATGCCGCCTGTCGATCGGGTGCTGCGCGCGATGGTGGCCATCACCCTTTTCTCGGCGGCCTACACGGCAGAGAATGTCCGGGGCGGGCTCCAGTCGATTCCCAAAGGCCAGTATGAGGCGGCCGATGCCCTGGGGCTAAACGGCTTTCAATCCATGACGCGCATCATCCTGCCCCAGGCGCTGCGGGCCGTGATTCCCGTCCTGGTCGGCCAGTTCATCGGCCTCTTCAAGGATACATCGTTGGTGGCCCTGGTCGGTCTCTTCGACTTGCTGGGGATCGCCCGCTCGATCCTGGCCAATCCCTCCTGGCTGGGGCGCTACCAGGAAGTCTTCGTCGTCGTGGCCCTGATCTACTGGATTTTTAGCTTCTCCATGTCCTATGCCAGCCGCCGCATCGAAGCGGCCTCCGGCGTCGGCACCCGTTAACATGAGGATACGAAATGACGACCGAAATTGAAACAACCAAACCGCGCCGGGAGCTGACGGGCGATCCCATCATCGTCTGTCGGGACGTACACAAGTGGTTCGGCGATTTTCACGTCCTGCGCGGCGTGAGTCTGGACGTGCAGCAGCGGGAGGTAATCGTAATTTGCGGGCCATCCGGCTCGGGCAAGTCTACCTTCATCCGCTGCATCAACCGCCTGGAAGAGCACCAGCAGGGCGACATCATCGTCGACAACATTGAGCTCTCCCACGACGTGCGCAACATTGAGGCCATCCGTCGGGAGACGGGCATGGTCTTCCAGCAATTCAACCTCTTCCCCCACCTGACCGTGCTGCAAAATGTATCGCTGGCGCCCATCCAGGTACGCAAGAAAAAGAAGCAAGAGGCCGAGGAACTGGCCATGCAGCTGTTGGAACGCGTCGGCATTCCCGAGCAGGCCAACAAATACCCGGGGCAACTCTCGGGCGGGCAGCAGCAACGCGTGGCCATTGCCCGGGCGTTGGCCATGCAGCCCAAAATCATGCTCTTCGATGAGCCCACCTCGGCCCTCGATCCGGAGATGATCAAGGAAGTGCTGGACGTCATGGTGGAGCTGGCCGAGTCGGGCATGACCATGCTCGTGGTGACCCACGAAATGGGCTTTGCCCGGGCCGTGGCCGATCGGGTCTGCATGTTCGACAACGGCGAAATCGTCGAGCGGGCGCCGCCGGAAATCTTCTTTACCAACCCCAAGCACGAGCGGACCAAGCTCTTCCTGAGCCAGATTCTGTAAACGGAAGAAAACAAAGGGGGGGGGACGTCGTCGGAACCGACGAC
>CAYZLP010001045.1:0-2125 GCA_964478635.1 uncultured Caldilineaceae bacterium | reverse complement strand
CCCGCGGCCGGCAAGGTCCGCGGTTGGGGGATGGCGTAGAAGAAGAGGGGCGTGATACCCAGGACGGCCGTCACCACGTCGATCATGAGCGCGCCGCCGATGGGCAGCGCGGCCAGGGCCAGCGCGCCCAGGGGCGCGGCGGCGATGGTCATGATGCCCTGGAGGGTCTGGTTCATGCCCGCGGCCCGGGTGAGCCAGTCGGGCGGGACCAGATTGGGCGTGGTGGCGACTGCGGCCGGATATTGGAAGGACTGCATGGTGGCGCGCACGAACATGAGCGTGTAGACGTGCCAGAGGGCCACCCGATCCGTGGCGAAGAGGAAGACCAGCACGAGCATGCAGAGCGCGGTGATGGCGTCCGCGCCGATCATGACGGCCCGGCGGCTGAAGCGGTCGGCCACCGCTCCGCCCAGGGGGCTGAAGAGCGCAGTCGGCAGCAGGGCCATGACGCCGGCCAGGGCCAGGGCATTGGCTGAGCCCGTGGTGTCGGTGATCCACCACATGAGCACAAATTGGGTCAGCGCGCTGCCCACCAGCGAAAGGGCCTGGCCCGCCCAGATGGCAAAGAAACGGGGCCGCCAGTTGCCGAGTTCGGCCGCGGGTGCGGGCTGCGTCGGGACATTGGAATCGATCATGGGGGAAATTGTCGATGGTCAAGGGTCGATTGTCAATTGTTGGGGGCGAGGCGAAGGGCTGAGGCGAACGCGAAGGGGAATCCAGAGCGATTCAAGTTCATTGACAGATTTGGCGCGTTCAGGCAAGAATAAGTCTACCGATGCCCGCAGGTAGTTTCAGGCAGCACGACAGTGGGCGCCGGGATGGAGAAACTCTTTCAGACCACCAATATCCGCACCCCCGATGGATATAGCGTATTCTGTAACGCATGTACCGATTCGGTTGACAATATGGCGTCACAATTAGTACCGGCGATTCCGGCTTCAGTTTTGGAGGCCGTTCCCAACCTTATCAGGTTTCCAACCAACCATTTTTCGGTGGACTATGATCGCGAAGCAGACGTACTTTACATCAGCTTCACGCAACCCCAACATGCCACCGTGAGCGAAATGACCGACGAAGGCATCCTCCTGCGCTACCGTGGCGACCAGCTCGTCGGGCTCACCATTCTCAACGCCTCCCGCCGCACCTGACCCATCACTCAATCGTGCGCCATGCGCTTCCGCCGGTGCCAGGCCAGCGCGTCCCGGTCGGGCGCTGTGAGTAATAGAATCAAGAACTACACGGATGATTCGACGAGAGCATGGTCTCATGTTGCCTTCGATTTAGTTTTCATTCGATGTGACGCTCAGGAGATCGAAAAACCTCCTTTTGGTGCCATGCGATGTACTCCTCCGCCACTCTCTTTGTACCTTTCTGAGGATAGCGTAGAGCCTGGCCAGAGAATCGAATTACGCTATCATACACCTGCTCACTACCATGAAGTGACTGAGAAACCAATATACGATAATCAGAAGTTAGGCTAATGGCTCCACGGTCTAATAATCTGTGATGCAGTGCACATAACGCCATACCATTTTCCTCAGCATCTGGTCCACCAGCTGCATGCCATTTCACGTAAGCTGCGTCGAGCGCAAGGATGGTCATACCCAATTTCCCATCAAAACCACAAACAGCACAGCGATGCTCATAGATACGAATGATCGTGTCGCGAAACGCAGGATCTCTTGCCTCTCTACGACTGACAGACTGGATCCAGGGCATTCCGATGGCATCAAGAATATCCTCATGTAAGGAGGCAGGAAAATTCTCGTTGAGTATTCTGGCAGTCAACTCGTTGACGATTTCCGGATTTTCGACGAGAAAACCATATACAGGTTGAGAAAAACCACCCCGTGCCCCATGACTTCGCAATATTGAAGCTGGCACATCGCCTGTACGAAGTCGGTCTCCGCGTTCTTCCTCAAGAATCGCTCTTTCTGGAATCTCCCAAAAATCACCATCATTTTGTAGACGCCAAAATGGATATTCCGGATGCACAGACCGTCTTGGCGGTCCATATTCCAGTAACAAACCTCTCAGTTTTTCTTCCAAAATCTCATAGGTCAACAATCTTGGTTCGCGCCTCTGTATTGAAGCCAGAGCAAGTAACAGTAGTAGCGGCTTGTGC
>CAYZLP010001044.1:0-2127 GCA_964478635.1 uncultured Caldilineaceae bacterium | reverse complement strand
AGGACGGGATGCGCTCGTTGCGTTCACTCCGCGTCATGCCGTAAATGCCGCCCAGGAAATGCAGGTTCTCTTCCGCACTTAGGTTCGGGTAAAGGATAAACTGCTGGGGAATATAGCCGAGGCGTTCCCGTTCTGTCTCGCCGAACTGCTGGGGGTCGACGCCCAGTACACGGACTGTCCCGGCGGTGGGCTTGTAGACGCCATTGAGCAGGCGGATAGTCGTTGTTTTGCCACAACCGCTGGGCCCAATCAGGCCCAGAATGGCGCCGTGGGGCAACGAGAGGTTGATATCGAAAATACCGGCGCCACCTCCGTAGTCCAGGTCGGCACCGGCCATGTAGGCAACGAGGTCAGCGTCCTGATTTGCTGGAGCCTCGGCCGCCAAACTACTCTCTTGATTCGTCATGAGATTGCGTCCATGTGAGCCCATTATGCGGGCGAGACGGGCAACCGTTGCACTGCTGCGTAGAGCCTACAGATTTGCCAGTCAAATGTCAATTGTCGAGTAGATTGCCAAGAAAGGGCCAGGTGGGCGACCGACGCGGGTCGTCCCACCTGGTTTCCCTCCGAGCCCCCTAGGCGGTGAAGTAGTCGACCAGCCAGTTGTAGACCTTTTCGCGACCGCGAATGTTGCCCGGCAGGTCGTTGGCGATAACGCTCTCGACCTTCTTGACGTCTTCCACAGTCTCAAAGCCAAAGGTGTTACAGACTTTCTGGATCATCAGACGCACCTCATACCCTTCCTTGCGGTTGAACAGGATGGCGTCGGCGCGAATCTTGCGCGGGTCGTCCCCCCCAGAGGCATGCCAGGAGTAGGCATCCTGGTCCAGCATGTCTTTGGTGACCTTGATCGCGCGGAGATAGGGCGGCATTTCCCGTGCCTGCTCCACCCAGTAGGCGACGCTTTCGGCTGAGGGCAGGTGACCGACGAGGTGGTCTTCTTCGTTGACGGTCAATAGCAGTCCCATCAGATCGTCGGCGTCGTAGTCGGCCAGTTCCTCGGCGGTCTCGATTCCGGCGGCGTTGAGCAGCTTGAGGTACTTCGGTCCCAGGCCGGGAATGCGGGTCAGATCGATGCTATGGGCCCAATCCTGGACGACGTCATGGTCAACGCCGGCTACCTCGGCCAGCTCCTTCCGCCCTTCGATCGTAGCGGCCTTGGCTTGCAGCTCTTCCGGTTCATCGACGCCGGCTTCATGCAGTTTGACCGCAGCGGCAGTGGTCAGCGCGGGAGCCACGACCAACATCTCGGCCACGCGCTGCTGCGTGTCCATCGGATACCCGGAGAGGTCTTTGGCCACGGCCTCATGAACGTCTTCGACTGACTGGCGGGTCTCTTCGAACTCGTTCAGCATGTCGTCAGGGATGGTGTAGTGCTCCACGTCGCCACCGAGGGCGGCAATCTCCGCCTTGGTCGGCTCCACTTCAAAGTCATCGGCCATAACAGCCAGGGCCGCGCCGCCGCCGGCCAGATGATCATGAATACGCTGGCGGTCGCTATCGTCCATACCGATCTTCTTATGGAACAGTGCACCCGCGCCGGTGCCCGCGAGCGCGCCGACAATGGCGCCCGGGATCAGGCCCAGGCCGCCGGTCAGTACACCTGTGGCCACCAGAATGCCGGTAGCGAGGCCGCCGGTGGCGCCGAGGATGGTGCCCCACTTGGCGCCCGTGCCCGCGGCCCGCGCGCCGACCTTGTGGGTCTTCAGCTTGCCATCTTCCAGCGTGAGGATGCCCATCCCGCCGAGCTTGATATCCTTCTCGTCCTTGTCCCAATGCTTGAGCTGGGTAGCTGCTGTGTCAGCCGCCTCGGCCGTCGGGTAATAGGCGACGATGAGATTACGATTCTTGTTTGCCATGTCAGTCTCCTTGCACCATGTCGGTGCCTATGTCGTACCCTGTGTCAAGGGCACTTAAAGATAGTTGGCTTGCCCGTCCCTACTCGCGGACGGGCAGGCCAGTCACTGCCAATTTAGTCGGTCAGGACGGTCAAGCTGCTGACCGGAACCTGCGTATCCAGGTATTGCAGGGCGGCCCAGGCGATCGTCCCGTCATCGAGCAGCACGACTTGTACCCAATCACCCGCGTTCGAATTGACCGGATTGCGGAAGCCGGTCAGTTCGACGG
>CAYZLP010001043.1:0-2134 GCA_964478635.1 uncultured Caldilineaceae bacterium | reverse complement strand
GACAGGTCCATGTGACGGATCAATCGCCGAGGTCGGCGCTCTCGACCAGCATCACTTCGGAGAGCGCCGGCGTGAATTCTCCCGTATTGTCCGGTAAGGGCGCCAAGGTTTCCGGCTCATAGACCACTACGGCCAAGCGATAGGTGCCGGGCGGCGCGTTGGTTTCCGGCAGCAGGGAAAAGCGCATTTCCTGGACAAGATCCTGATCCTGCTGGGCCACGACAGCGCCGGCGCTGTCGAGCAGGCGTGCGGAAATCTTCAGCGAACCATCCGTCAGCCCCGTCGCGGTCAGCGTGACGGCCAACGGACGACCCATGCGCAACTCCGAAGGATGCTGCACGCTCGTCAGCGCGACATCCTCCCAGCCCACGTCTGTCGGGACGATTTCCGGCGCTTGGACAACGATCTCGTCAATTTGGAGACGTTCGAGAGGTAGTTCCGTCCCGCTTTCAGGCCGAATGTCCACCGGCTCGCCGGTAATCGGGTCGACAAGCGAGAGCATAAGGGCGTACGTTCCGGGCGTTGCCTCAGCGGGCAGCAGGATTTCGTAGGGATCCTGCCAAATTTCGTGCTCCGGCCAGTCGCTCGGCGCCACCCCTGCGGGCAGTCGTGTCTCTTCCCAAAGGGATGTACCTGCCGCGTCGACCAGTTGCAGATGGGTCTGATAATCGATGAGCGTGGGCGCCACTTTCTCCAAGAAGAGCGTGACCTCCAGCGTTTCGCCGGGGAAGTCGGAAAGGTCCGAAATCTGATGGGCAATCAGCGCGAAGCTCTCGCCCAGCGCAGCTGCGCGCGCGTCGTTGATCTGGGTGAAGGCCGGCGGCGCCTGGTCGCGCAGGTCGTAAACACGGGCCAGTTCCAGTCCGTCATGCGCCACCGTATAGGCAGGCTCCAGGTCGGCAAAGTAACGGATCACGTCGCGGGCCGGTATTTCCCGCTGCCGCTGACTGGCATAGACGACCGCATAATCGGCCAACCAGAATGCCGGATCCCCCCAGTCCAGCGCGCGACGGTCTGACGTGAAGAAATAGGAAAAGGGGCCGTTGTTATACCAGGAGACGGCGCGCAAGGTATCGCCGCCGGGCTGCCGGTTCAACCAGCGGGCCGCTTCGTCCAACCCCTCTCCCCAGCCGACCATCATGACGTTGTCCGCGTCCGCGCGCGCGCCCGGCAGAAGATCGGGCAGCGGATTGTAGTAGGTGAAGTAATAGGGATAGTTACGCACCAACGCCCAGCCCTGGAACAAGAGCAGCAGCGCCAGCATTCCCCCGGCGAGTGCGCCAAGCCCCATCCATACGGGATCGGCGTCGGGCGAGTGGGCTTGATCACGCCGGAGTCGAGAGGAGAGCCAGCGGGCCAAACCGACCCAGCCCAATCCCCCCATGACGGTTATGGGCAGCATGGCCGGCAGGATGTAGCGGTCGAACTTCTTGGCGCCCTGAGTCATGCCGATCAGGAAGACGAAACTGAACAAGAGCAGACCCAACAGGAAGTAGCGGCGTTCAGACCGATCCAGCGGCCACCGCCTGCGCCATAGCCACAGCAGGGCCAGCGCTGCACCGATCAGGCTCACGGGCGTGCTGCGATAGAGAATGGCTATGGGATAGAAGAAAATGCCGGGATCATAGGTCACCTGTCCCATGAAATAGTTGGGCAGTTCGTGACCCTGGGCATAGACCGTCATCATCTCGAAGATAGTGGTCAACACCCGGGGCGCCTCCGTCCAAAGGGCAGGCCAAAGCAGGACAAAAGCGGCCAGGGCCGTTGCGCCGTAGACGACATAGCCCAGCAGAAGCGAGCCGGCAGCGCGTAAGCCGCCGGCCCTGCACCGAAGCATCTCAATCAGGAGCAAGAGCCCTGTGGCAGGCAGCAAAAAAACGGCCGGCGTCTTGGTGAGCATGGCCAGAGCCGTCACAATCGCGGAAGCGATCAGATAGCGCCACAGGCGTCCCCCGTAGAGCCAGGTGAGGAAAGTCGTTATGGCCAGGAGACACAAGGTGGCCAACAGCCCATCCAGATGCAAGAGACGCGAGAGCGCGACGTAAAAGGGATCCCACGCCAGCAGCAGAACCGCCATGGCTGCGGCGAGTTCGCCAAACATGCGTCGCAGCGGGAAAAAGCCGGCCACGAGGAA
>CAYZLP010001042.1:0-2134 GCA_964478635.1 uncultured Caldilineaceae bacterium | reverse complement strand
CATCCTTACGAGGTCGGGCTGAAGAAGTTTTCCAAGGAGGCGCTGGAGACCTTCGCGCGGCTGGAGGGGCTGCTGCTGTAAAGAATAGACCACGGATAGGACGGATTAGCGTAACTTTTGTGCAATCAGAGCCTTCTGACGCTCAAAAGTGACAAAAACGAACGTTTCGAAAGAGCGGCAATGGCAATTGAACGGCGCCAAAGCCGATGCGCAGTGATTGTCCTGCATAGAAACTCTGCTCAGAGAACGTTAACAACCAAACATCTCCCATGCGCTGGATCCATGCCGATGTGTGGGCACAGACTTGGACCAAGTGCTTGACGGACGACGTCTCGAACGAAACCGACGCTACATGCTGGTCGGCCAGCCACAGTGCGGCGAAGCGTACGAAATTGGCGGCGAAAGAGGCGAAATGCTCTTGCAGCCGAAGCGCCGGCGCCGAACGAACCTTGAGGTGATGCATCTGGAAGACATTCTTGCCCTCCTTGATGCCGGCCTCAATGGTCTGCCGACCGTTGTAGGTGTGAAACCAGCCGTCAAGATCTTGCATCACATCGTCGTCGCCATAGTGGATCAGGAGCGCATGGCGCTCCGTGTCGCCGGTTGTATAGCGAGCCAAGGCGATGTTGACCGGGTAGATGAAGTGACCATCGAGCGTCGTGTTGGCCAAAGCGGTGAGATGCGCATTACCCCCTACCCGCTGCCAGTCGCACTCTGGTCTGGCCGCAACTTCGAGGAGGCTGGGCATCTGTGTGCTGCGTGCCTTGGTGAAGATGTCATACCCCATCTCCATCAACCAGGCAATGTTCTCCCGACTGGCAAAACCACTGTCCAGCCGAAAGATTGCCCGAACCGGATGAGCGTTCACCGCATTGTCTGCCAGCAGTTGCTCGTGGTGAGCACGCAGCCGCTCGACTTCGGCGCCGGCTTCATCCAACCTGAGCCGATGGCGCAACAGACGCCGTTGCGCTTTCTCCCGTGCCTGTTGCAGGCGTGGCAGACGCCCCTCGTAGGTTGCAACCTTGCCCTGGGCACGCGTGAGGCGGCAGTGTGGCGTCGGCTGCCGCTGCGCCTGTGTGTACTCAGCAGTCAGTTCGGCAACTTGAGAGCGCCATTTCGACAACTCCCAGGCGACATGACGCGCATTGTCTTCGAGATCCCGCAGGTCGTCGCAGCTCTGTCTATAGCGATCATCTGCTGCACCGTACGCTGCTTCTGCTGCCACCAGCCGTCTGTCCACTAACTCGATACGCCGCCGGGGCCGCAGACCAGTACGCGCTTCCGCCGCCAGCACCATGCTTTGTACCTGTGTACAACTGACAGTGTCACCCGGATGCAACTGGTTGGACAACCAGAGACGGTCGTAGGTGGGACTGTGCACGCTCACCAACGCTGCTTGATAGCCAAGCGCCACACCGTCACCCATGTAACCGAAGGCGGCGTCCGGATAGCTCCTGCTCGTACTCGAGACCGGACGCCCTGTCAGGTCGGCGTCATAGACCAGATAGCCGTTCCGCTCAAGCGCCAATGCCGTTTCCTGTTCGATGAAGGCTTGGCTGACCGAGTCCATCGCCGCCACGATAGCCGTGACCTCTGACTCACTCAGGCGCTGTAACGTCCGGCTCACACCGCTGTAGTCGGCCCAGGCTGGTTGTCCCCACGCTTCTGCAACCATCTGGTCTTGGTCCAGCGGGTGCGCCGACCGGCTGATGTCTTGCAGATGAGGCAGTCCCGCCAACATGGCGACTAGAAACTCCAGCACCTTGGTTTGTGGTCGATGCTCGCGCACCTTCTGCTTGATGGCGACCTGCTCGATAGCTGTGACCAGGCCCAGTTGGCAGGCATACAAGCCCCATGCCACCAGCATCGCATGCTGCGTCAGACCGCCGCTCGACTGATTGGGAGATGTTGCATCCGTGTTCATGACCATTGCTCCTCATGAGTATGGTCATGGTTCAATCACATCTGAGCAGATTGTTAAAGTACACCGTTCGCTTTTCGCGCTTTTACGCGAAATTGGCTGGCAATTGCACAAAAGTTACGCTAGTGGAGACCATGACAGAGATTCGTTCGGAAGTGCAGAAGCAGGCACGCAATAACATCTTCCAGTACGCGATCTTCCGTTGGGAGAGCG
>CAYZLP010001041.1:0-2143 GCA_964478635.1 uncultured Caldilineaceae bacterium | reverse complement strand
GCCGGCGAGACCCTGGCATACCTGAAACTCGATCACGCAAAGTACGAGACCTACGATCCTGATCCTGCAAGTCCCGAGAGCGATTACGCGAACTACTGGATGGCCGGGCTGGGCTACGGGGTGACGCCGTGGTTCTCCGCCTACGTGTTTCTGCCCTACCACAGCAAGGTCGACGAGTCCGGCGGGTTCGACACCCACGGATTCGCCGACGTATCAGTGATGGGCCAGATCGGCTTCAAGTATGACGAAGGTTGGCGCCTGATCCCGGACAACGAAAGTCTCGATGATCTCGAGGATTGGCATTTCACGGCGTTTGGCGGGTTCACGCTGCCAACCGGGGACGCGAACCTGCGCCTCGACGACGGTTCAATCGACCCGGGCAAATCGACCGGTTTCGGCAAGCCCTCTTGGTCGCTCGGTCTGACCGCTACGAAGATGCTGTCTCCGCAGTGGACCTTCAACCAGGAGCTGTCGACCATCGGCTTTCAGGAGTACGAGTACGACGACGGCAACCGCACCAAGTTCGGACAGGAGTTCCGGGCCAACAGCGCGCTGATCTATCGTGCCTATACCGACCTTGACCGCAGCCTGCGGGTCGATCTGGCGATCGAGGCGCAGTATCTGCATCTGGGGCGTGACCGCACCAACGGAGTCGACGAGCGCGCCACCGGCGGCGACATGCTCTATGCATTGCCCGGCGTACGGGTTTACTGGGACAACATCAGCGCGGCCGTCGGGGTCAAGGTGCCGGTGTGGACCGACCTTAACGAGGAGGACGAGCAGCAGGGGGGTGAAGGGACCGAAGACTATCGCTTGATCTTTGCGGTGTCCGCGCTGTTCTAACCCCGGTGACCAGTGCCTTGTCCGATAACGCCATGCAACCCGTCCGTGCTGGCCACGCCCGAGTCGTCTCGCGCATGGCGGTTTCCGTGCTGGCGCTGTGTGCGTTGCTGCCAGGCATTGCGCTGGGCCATGTGGAGTCTGGCATCGCCGGTGACGGCGGCTTCGTCAGCGGCCTGGTCCATCCAGTCACCGGCCTGGATCACGTGGTTGCCATGGTGGCCGTGGGTCTCTGGGGCGCCATCCTGGGGGCGCCTGCGATCTGGGTTCTGCCGATCGCCTTCCCCCTGATCATGACCGTTGGCGCCGTGCTGGGCATACTCGATGTCCCGGTGCCGGCAATCGATCTCGGCATCGCGGGCTCAGCGATTGTTCTGGGCGGCATGGTGGCCGCCAATGCCCGTCCGCCCTTGGCGCTGGCCTTCCTTTTGATTGTCTTTTTCGCGATCTATCATGGCCATCCGCATGGCGCGGTACTGCCTGACTTCGGTGTGCCCATTCTCTATGCGGCCGGCTTCGTGGTGGCGACTGGTCTTCTGCACGTGGCCGGGATCGCGTTCGGCCTGCTCTATGCGTGGCCGGCCGGCAAGGCCGCGGTGCGCGCCCTGGGTGGTGCCATTGCTGCTGTAGGCGGCTACTTTCTGCTGCTTGCGATTGGAAGGGGCCTCTGAGTTTGGCAAGTCGCGCGGTGTCGCTGCTGGTGGCAGGCGCCGCTGTCTTTTCGCCAGCAGCTTCTGCGCATGGCGAGGCCGACTGGTTGCATGGAATCTTGGATGGAGCAGTGTTGTTCTTCACTGCACTCGAGTTCCTGCTGCCCGTACTGATGGTGGCTTTGCTGGCGCGGCGTGATGGGGCTCAGCATATTGCCATTCAGGCAACGGCGCTGAGTGTTGCCCTTCTGGTCGCTCTTGTGGGTTTGCCGACACCAGGTGATCCGGGCTCGATAGGGTTGTATGCCCGTGGCTACCTGGTTGCCCTCGGACTCCTGATTCTCTCCAACCTGCGGTTGCAGGCGGGACTTGTGCTGGTAGTGGTTCTGGCAGCCGGCACGCTGACCGGCCTGGAGGCCGGGAATCCGGTAACCGGTGGCCCCATAGCCGGATTCGCCCCTGCGGCTGGATTCGTAGCTTCGGCAATCGGCTTGTATTTGCCCGCTGCGCTGATTGCGGGCCGCTATCCGCACGGTTGGCAACGGATCGCAATCCGCGTGTTGGGCAGCTGGATTGCGGCAATTGCGGCAATTGATATTGCGTTCATGACCGTCCGGTCCGACTGAGCTGCAGGGCCGCCGATCGGGGCTGGC
>CAYZLP010001040.1:0-2144 GCA_964478635.1 uncultured Caldilineaceae bacterium | reverse complement strand
TCTCGATTGCCGTCACGCCGGGAAATGTCGACCGGGTCTACATGGGCGGCGGCGCCAGCGCCGTAGACGGCAATGGGTGGTTGAATACCCAGAACGTCAACTTCGGGGCAACGCTCTTCCGGTGCGATGTCACGGCCACGACGAACCCGACAACCGGCGCCGTCGGCAATCTCTCCACCAGCCTGCACTACATCGGCGGCGCCGTGCATCCGGATGTGCACGCCATCGTCTTTCCGCCTGGCAGCGCGGAAGAGCTGTGGATCGGCTGCGACGGCGGCGTTTTCTACAGTGACAATCCGCCCGGAGAGGACGGGGGGCTGATCCCCAGTCCCAACGGTCAGAACGCAGCGCGCTTCTATTTTCAGGCCCGGAACACCGGTCTCCAGACGCTGATGATGCACCATCTGGGACAGCATCCGACCGAGGAGGCGGTCCTCTTTGGCGGCACCCAGGACAACGGCTGTCTGCGCTACACGGGCGAGGCTGCCTGGCTCCATGCTCAATCCGGTGACTGCGGCTTCGTGGTCGTAAATCCGCAGGATCCATACAAAGTTGTGGCCGGCCTCCAATTTGACGCTGGCGCGGGCCGCCCCCTCATGGTCCGCTCCAATTTCGGCGGCAATCTGGGCAGCTTCAACATGCTGACCAATCGCCCATCCAGCGTGGATACCCGCACGCTCTTCTACTATCCGCTGGCGGGTCCGCCTCCCGGCTCGAGCGCGCCCGGCCTGATCGCTTTCGGGTCGCTCCAGGTCTATATCAGCGAGAATTTCGGGCGCGACTGGCGTACGGTACCCAGCGGCAATCCGACCGGCGACGCACTGCTCGGCCCCATCCGGGCCATAGAATTCGCCTCGGCCGACTGTTTCTATGTCGGCACCCACACGGACGGCGGAGCCTTTCAGGACATGGGCATCTACCGTTTCGACCGCGTCGGCACGACCTTTCTACCGACGCGCCTCGACCTGGCCCCGATTCCGCCGGGAAATGTGCCGCTGCCTCTGCTGCCGTTCGACGGCAGCGTCTCGGACATTGCCATCGACTGGGCCGATCCGACCGGACGCTCCATCTATGTGACCTTCAGCGGCTATGGCAACTTCGGTCACGTCTGGCACCATGACGGCCTCTTCTGGCGGCGCAGGGACGGCGGCAACCCGGGTCAGCCGGGCAGCCTCCTCGACGTCTCCCACAATGCCATTGTTGTGGACCCTGAGGATCCGGAAACGCTCTTCGTAGGCGCGGATATCGGGATCTGGCGCTCGCTGGATGCAGGCCAGACCTGGCACCCATTCTCTGAGGGGCTGCCCGACGCGGCGGTCGTCGACCTCAAGCTGCACCCCCGCCGCGTGCTTCGGGCCGCAACCCATGGGCGGGGCGTATTCGAGCGCCGCCTCGAAGTATCATCCATCCACCATATCGAGCTCTACATCCGCGATACGCAGCTCGATCTGGGCAAGCGCACGACCATCGACGGTCTGGACAATCCCCTACAGAAGCACACCCAGGTCTGGCACTGGAAAGGACCGGACATCAAGCTCGACTTTCCCAACTTTAGCGGCGCGTATCAGTTCGCCGCCGGTCAGGTGATCGATTTCGCCGAGTTTACGGACGAGTTGAACGACGATGGTCTGGGCGCGGGCCATACGCTGCAGATCGGAACCGAACACCGAGTCTACGCCCAAATCCACAACCGGGGCAGCGTCGAAGCGAATGGCGTCCAGGTCACGGCCCTCATCACCCATGCAACCACGGGCCTGCCGCCTCTGCCCTGGAACTATGAAGAGCGAGTCCAACAAGGTCTGCGCATTACCAACGACGATTGGGAAACGATCGGCGTCGCGACGCTGGATGGCGTCGGCGCGCGTACGCCCCAAATCGCCCACTTCGTCATTCCGCCCGACAAACTCCCGCCCCCTTCGGATGAGCAAGGCAGCTTTGCCTACTCCGTGCTGGTTCTGGTTCATCATCCCGAAGATGAATACCCGATTACACCCTGGCAGACATCGATCACGCCTGGACAGCCTACCGGCAGCCTTCAGTTCCGCATCATTCCGCCGGTGGACGTAGTCTGCAAAACCCGGCGGCAGGCAGCCATCAAGTCGACGACCCAACAAGCGATCGTGCTGCAGGCGGCGGAATGGCAG
>CAYZLP010001039.1:0-2147 GCA_964478635.1 uncultured Caldilineaceae bacterium | reverse complement strand
GTGATCGATGGGGCAATCAGGTTGGATGTAGATCCGCATTCCGGGATTCGGCCAGGACCACTCTCGGTCACCGCAGTCGTTCTGGCCGAATCCCGGAATGCCGCCCTTGCTGCTTCCCGCCCCACCTGCTTGCGCCATCCCTGTCGTCCGGCTAAAATAAATAACGCACTACCGGCGCATCTCTCGACGGCGGATCGTCCCCCGCAGTCAACATCGTTTTGCGGACGACCCGACGGCTCGATTGGCCGCGGGTCGTTTTTGTTCTTGAACATGACCCCATAGACGGACCAACGCCCATGTCTCAGCTTGAACACATTGGAGTTATCGAAAAACGCCTGTGGACGGCAGCGGACACCTTGCGCGCCAATTCCAACTACGCCAGCAACGAATATTTCCTGCCGGTCATGGGCCTCATCTTCTTGCGCCACGCCTATAGCCGCTACCTGCACGTGTACGATGAAATTGTGGCCGGATTGCCGACCCGGGGCGGCAAGCCCCGCCCGCTGCGCAAGGAGGATTTTTCCCAGAAAAGCGCGATCTTCCTGCGGCCCGAAGCCCAATTCGACCATCTGGTCGCCCTGACCGATGGGGATGACCGGGCCCAGGCCATCATCGCGGCCATGGAGTCCATCGAGGCCGACTACGCCAGCCTGCGCGGCGTCCTGCCCAAGGCCGAGTATCAGGAATTGGACAACGACGTGCTGGGCCAGCTCCTGCGCACCCTGAACCCCGAAGCATTGAAGCGGGTCTCGGGCGATGTCTTCGGCCGCATCTATGAGTACTTCCTCACCCAGTTCGCCGACCAAAAGGCCCACGACGGCGGTGAATTCTTCACGCCCGTTTCGCTGGTGTCCCTCATCGCCCACGTCATCGACCCGACACATGGCGCGCTCCTCGACCCGGCCAGCGGATCGGGCGGCATGTTCGTCCAGAGCGCCAAGATGCTGCAGGCCCGGCATGAGAACCCTACGGAACGGCTCACCTTCTATGGCCTGGAGAAGAACGCCACCACCATCCGCCTGGCCAAGATGAACCTGGCCGTCCACGGGTTGGAAGGCGACATCCGCAAGGCCATCACCTACTACGAGGCGCCCCTGGAACTGGTGGGCAAGGTCAACTACGTCATGGCCAATCCGCCCTTCAACGTCGATGAGATCGACGCGGACAAGATCAAGTCCGATCCGCGCCTGCCGTTTGGCCTGCCCGGCGTCAACAAGAAGGGCAAGGTGAGCAACGGTAACTACGTCTGGATCAGCTACTTCTACAGCTATCTCAACGACACGGGACGCGCCGGTTTCGTCATGTCTTCCCAGGCCTCCAGCGCAGGGCGGGACGAGGCCAAGGTGCGGCGCCAGCTTATTGAGACGGGCGCGGTGGACATCATGATCGCGATCCGGTCCAACTTCTTCTACACCCGGACCGTGCCCTGCGAACTCTGGTTTTTGAACAAGGCCAAGCCGCCGGAACAGCGGGACAAGGTTCTCATGATCGACGCGCGCAACATCTACCGCAAGGTAACGCGCAAGATCTACGACTTCTCGCCCGAGCAGGAGCGCAACCTCCTGGCCATCGTGGCCCTCTATCGGGGGGAGACCGACCATTTCGTCAGCCAGATCGGTCTCTACCTCTGGAGCGTCGGCTCCAAAGCCGCAGCCTGCGGCGGGACGGAGCCGGGCCAGGGCCGTGCGGTCTACCCGCTGCCCGAGTTTCTGGCGGCCCTGGACGCGTTGACGACCGCCATGCAGCCTTTTCTGGCCGGCCAGCCCCAGGACTCCGAACCGGCGACGGCCCGGGACGAGTTGGCTGCGGCACTGGTTGCGTTCAAGCCGGACGTCGCAGCGTTCGCCCGGCTGGCGGCCGCGGCCGAGGCCGACCGGCCGGGCCCCGAGCTGCGAGCCGAGAATCCCAAAGGGGCCGTGGACGCACTGCAACCCCTGGCCGACGCCGCGCGGGATCTGGTGAAGCAGATCGATCTGCTCTACAAGCTGGCCGGCCGCGTCATCGACTCCTGTGAAAACCAGGACGACGCCAAGGCCAGTGATCTCTGGTCCGCGCGGGACGTGAACCGGGCGCGCCGGGCCGCGGACGACGCCCGGGCCGCGGCCGTGGCCACGCTCAAGCAGGTGCGCTACTACTGGCGTCAGGCC
>CAYZLP010001038.1:941-2154 GCA_964478635.1 uncultured Caldilineaceae bacterium | reverse complement strand
AGTACATCGGCACCAGCGTGAACTCCCAGAAGATGTAGAACAGGAACAGGTCCTGGGCCAGGAACACGCCCATCATGCCCATCTCCAACAGGAGCATGAAGATGTAATACTGCTTGATCTGCGTCTCAATCGGGTTCCACGATGAGGCCACGGCCAGCATGGAGATGAACGACGTCAGCAGCACCATGAGGATGCTAAGGCCGTCGACGCCGAGATAGTAGCTGATGCCCCACGACGGGATCCAGTTGGCCCGGTCCACCAATTGCAGCGTCGGGTCGTTGGTGCTGTATTGAACCAGCACGACGAGCGTCAGCACAAAGGTGACGACGGTGGTCAGGATGGCAATGATCTTGACCATCTGATAGGTGCCGCGCTCCGGTGGTTTCAATAGCAGAATCGCCAGAACACCTACGAGGGGAAAGAAGGTAGTAATTGTTAGCAACCAGTTCATTGTTTCTCCCCAGAAACTTGTACCTAAAGAGTTCTAGACCGCCGCCATCAGGAAAAAGACGATCAGGGCGACGGCACCCAGGAAGACGCCCAGGGCATATGTTCGAGCATAGCCGGTCTGCGTCAGCCGGAGACCCCCGGCAATCCGTTTGGTGAGCGAGGCACTGCCGTTTACCAATCCATCGACACCTTGCGCGTCAATGACATCGGCCGTAAAGGTGGCCCCAGTAACGAATGTGTCGCGGACGAGCCGTTCGTGGACAAAGTCGTGCCAAAACGCCCACTCCACCGGAAAGGCTAGCCAGTCTGCAAAGCGGTTGAAGGTCGGCACCAGATATTTCATGTACAGCGTGTTAAGGGGCAACACGGCAAACCACCAGATCGGCGTGCGCTGCAACGGATCGGGGTCCTCGGCCGCCTCCGGTTTCTTGCGATAGACCAGCCAGGCCAAACCCAGCCCAGCCAACGCCAGCACCATCGACAGCCCAGCCACCACCGGCGAGAAGACGACCGGCGTCTTAGGCAGTTTGACGATGCCTTCCTCATACAGCTCGAACGACTCGATGCTATGCTCCTCCCACTGCTCCAACAGTAGCCAGAAGCCCTGGGGGTGCAGGTCATTGCGTTCGGCCTCAGCGGCCGAGAAGTAGGGGATGTTGAGCAGACCGCCGAAGGTGGTCAGCACAGCCAGGACGATGAGCGGCACGGTCATCAGCCGCGGGCTTTCCGAGGCGTGGGCGGCCGCTTCGCTTGTCTGCTTCGT
>CAYZLP010001038.1:0-905 GCA_964478635.1 uncultured Caldilineaceae bacterium | reverse complement strand
GTGGCGAAGGCAGCCACCGCCAGCATGATGAAGATGGGCAGCTCATGCGTCTGGCCGTGCAGCAGGATCTCATCCTTGGACCAGAAGCCGGCCAGCGGCGCAATGCCCGCCAACGCCAGCGCGCCGATCATGTAGACGATAAAGGTCGTCGGCATTTGCCGGCGGATGCCGCCCATGAAGCGCATGTCCTGTGGGTCGAAGTCGCCGTTGTGGTGGGCGTCGTCGTGGCCGTGGGTCACGTGATGGTGGCCGTGTTCCATGCCGTGGATGACCGAACCGGAGCCGAGGAACAGCAGCGCCTTGAAGAAGGCGTGGGTGATCAGATGGAACATGGCGGCCACATAAGCGCCCATGCCCGCCGCGGCAACCATGAAGCCGAGCTGGCTGATGGTCGAATAGGCCAGCACCTTCTTGATGTCATTTTGTGAGAAGGCGATCAGCCCGGCCAGTAGCGCCGTAAACGCCCCAACATAGGCCACTAAATCAGGCGTGGAGATGAGGCCAAAGATCTGGGCACCGCTCTCGCGGACGATCTCATAGAGCACGTTGCTGCGCACCAGCAAGTAGACGCCGGCGGTGACCATCGTCGCGGCATGGATGAGCGCGGAGACGGGCGTCGGGCCGGCCATGGCGTCGGGCAACCAGACGTAGAGCGGGATCTGCGCGCTCTTGCCCGTTGCGCCCAGCAGCAAGAGAAGACAGACGATGTTGATGGCCGCAGTGGTGAATTCGTGATGATGCGCCGCGTCGTTGACGCCGATGAAGTTGAGTGTGCCGACCGTGGTCCAAATCATGGCCATGGCCACGATCATGCCGAAGTCGCCGATGCGGTTGACCACGAAGGCCTTGATGGGTGCGTAGGCATACCAGCGGTGGAGATCATCCTTGCGGTCGAAACAGAAGCC
>CAYZLP010001037.1:0-2157 GCA_964478635.1 uncultured Caldilineaceae bacterium | reverse complement strand
CGATTATGACAGCCGCTGGACCCTGGAAGCCCAGCCCCACAACAAGCGCCTGCGCTATACCGTGGCCGACGACTATACGCTCCGCAATCCGGCCCTGATCGTCGATCCGGACGCACATCACGAAACCCAGTACATGACCGGCCGGGCGTATCTGGGCTGGCCCTATGTGGCCCCTTATGTGGCGCTGTGGGAGCGCAACGTGCCGGTGGCCATGGTGGCGCCCGAGAGCGACCTTAGCCGGTATAAGGTTGTCTGCGCGCCCTTCCTCAACGTCCTGCGTCCGGAGGTCATCGAGAACCTCAAGGCCTATGTGGCCGGCGGGGGCACCCTGGTCCTGGGGCCGCGTACCGGCTTCAAGGATGAGAGCAGCCGGCTCTTCCCGACGCCCCAACCGGGACCGCTGGCGGAGTTGACCGGCGCAACCGTGGCTTTCTTCGACTCCCTGGAGCCGGAGCGCATCGACGTCTTGCGCTGGGAGAGCCTGGCCGGCGCCCACCGCACCGAAGTCGGCCTGTGGGCCGAGGTCCTCGATCCCGGGCCGGCCGAGACGGTGGCCGTCTACACGCAGGGCTGGTACGCGGGCCGGTCGGCCATCACGTCGCTCAGCCACCCGTCGGGCGGCGAGGTCGTTTACGTGGGCTGCATGGGCGGTCCGGCCCTGTATGAGAATCTCTTCGATCGGCTCTTCCGCAAGCTGGGAATCAGGCCGCTCATTCCCTCCATGCCCGGCGTCGAAGTCTGCGCCCGTTACGGAGAGGACGGCCGCCGGGTGCTCTTCCTGATCAACCACACGGCCCAGGCCCAACAATTTACCCTGGCCAGTCCCGTACGCGATCTCATCACCGACACCGAATTTCCCATGACCTTTCGCCTCCAGCCCGGCCAGGTCGCAATATTCGAAGACGGCGGCGGCTTCGGCGAGGCCCTCACCGGCCACTAACCATCAAATTGACCATCAACCATCAACCATTGACCATCGACAATTGACCATCAACCATCGACAATCGACCATCGACAATTGACAATTGATCATCACCCATCCCCATGATCGAACTCGCACCCTTCCACAAAATGGGCCTGCCGGTCCCAAACCCGGTCTTGTTGGCCGGGGGCACGATCGGCTATGGCGAAGCCGTGCCGGGCGGTCTGGACCTGCGCGCGCTGGGCGGTGTGGTGGTCGGTCCGGTCATGCGCCACAGCGCGACCGGCAGCCAGCCGCCCCGGCTTGCCGCGTTGGAAGGGGGGATGGTGCTGGCGGCCGGGCACCAGAACCGGGGCGTCGGGGCCGTCCTCAAGCGCTTCGGATCCCTCTGGCCGGGATTGGGCTGCCCCGTCGTGGTCCAAATTGCCGACAGCCAGCCTGATTTCGTCCAGGCCGTGGCCCGGCGCATCCACGGCGCGCCCGCAGTGGGCGGGATCGAACTCCTGCTGCCCGCCCATGCCGACGAAGCGCTCACGGGCCGGTTGGTGAGAACGGCCGTCCGCGCAGGGGATCTGCCGATCTGGGCCAAGCTGCCCCTCGACGGCGCCCCGATCCTGGGTCCGGCCGCGGTCGACGCGGGTGCGGCCGGTCTGGTCCTGGGCCGCGCGCCGACCGGCGCGGGCCTGCGATTGGACCTTCCCGGCGCGCCCGCAGTGCGCGGCCCCCTCTATGGTCCCCTCACCTTTGGGCCCATGCTGGAGGCCCTGCTCCAGGTCGCGGCCCTGGATCTGCCCTGCGCCCTGATCGCCTGCGGCGGTATTCACACTGTCGACCAGGTCCGCCAGGCCCTGGCCGCAGGCGCCCGGGCCGTCCAGATTGACAGCGCGGTCTGGGTCGAGCCGGGCCTGCCGGGGCACCTGGTTGGGGCGGTTGTGTAGGCGCGGTTTCTTAAACATTGAGAATTTGATCTGGCAATGCCGTAGGTGCGGTTTCCAACCGCACGGGCTCCATGTACGTCTGATGTTCCTGAAAGATCGTACGGTTGGAAACCGCACCTACGATTGCTACGATTGCCGGGCCGTTTTGCCAATCATCGAGAAACCGCACGGGCTCCATGTACCTTTGATCGTTCTCGCAGATCGTGGTGTTGGTTGAAGGTTAACGAAATAATCTGGCAATGCCGTAGGTGCGGTTTCCAACCGCACGGGCTCCGTCTACCTCTGATGTTCCTGGAA
>CAYZLP010001036.1:0-2160 GCA_964478635.1 uncultured Caldilineaceae bacterium | reverse complement strand
TGAAGCGCTGGTCCGGCTTGTGAATCGTTGCCCAGAGGCCGAGTTCGGGATGCAGGGGATGGCCGTTGAGAAACCATTCCAGTTCTTCCCTGGTTTCTGCATAGTCCAACGCGCCGTCAGGGAAATAGCGCCGCATTTCCGGATCGCGATAGAGCGCATAGAGATCGTCCAGATCGCCCATTTCCAGGTGGCGCAATAGCAGTCGTTCGGTCTCAAGAATCAGCATGAGTGACCTCGGGGCTTATGCAGGGTGAGAATTCGGGATCATGTGCGGTGCAGGGGATATGGCTGCATTCCGGGATTCGGCCAGCACATTTCTGTTGGACAAAGTGGTCGTGGCCGAATCCCGGAATGCGCGGCGCGTCCTCGCGCAGAAGGTGCGCCCCTACAGCCCCAAAATCTGCTTCTTCTTGGCCTCAAACTCTTCGTCGCTCAAGATACCCTGCTGGTGGAGCGCGGCCAGCTGTTTGAGCTCGGCCATGTAAGCCGGTTCATCTCCGGCTGCCGGCGCCGCATCTTCAGCGTCAACCTCTTCTTCCGGCGGCTGGCTTGCGGCTTCCGCCTGTTCCTGGGCCGTCAACGGTTCACCCTTGATGCCCAATTCATTCATGGCGCCCTGAATCTCTTCATCGGACAGCTCTTCTACGGGCACGCCGGTGTGCTCTTCAATCTGTTTGGCCTGCCCCTTGGTCAACTTGTAAGCCAGCGCGCCACCGCCCACGACGATGGCGCCGCCGGCCAACACACGTCGTCGCCGTTTCCGGCGCTGTCTGCGCTGATGTTGCTGTACGGCGCGCCCTACTTGACGCCCGGTAGGCCCTCTGCCCACGCCCCGTGCCGGTCCCCGTCTTGGCATTGAAATTTTCTCCTTGTTTTACAGTCGAATCAAGATGGCATACGAGTTGCTGGCATTCATTTCATCACAGAGATGCTGCAACGTCAACTGTCAGGGATTGACTCAAGGAAGCACCCTGTCGACTTCCATTTGTTGAAAATCTAACCCAAATCATCGACAATGAAACGTATCATAACGACGCCAAAAGGAACACTACCCATGCAAAAACGCCATATCGAAACCATTGCCATTCAGGCCGGCCGCGATCCCGATACGCGCATCGGCGCGGTCATGCCGCCCATTCACTTGACGACAACGTTCGTCCGGGGCAATGAAGAAGACTTCGTCTATTCACGCACCGACAACCCCAACCGGCGCGCATTGGAGACCTGCCTTGCCGAGTTGGAAGACGGCGCGGCCGCCATTGCCTTTGCGTCCGGCATGGCCGCAGTGGCCGGCGTCTTCCAGGCCCTGAGCCATGGCGACCACGTCATTCTGCCCGACGACACCTACTTCGGCGTGCGCGAATTGGTGACGCAACAGCTGGCCCGCTGGGGTCTGGCGCACACCCTGGTCGACATGACAAATTTGGACGCGGTCGAGGCCGCCATCCGTCCCGCCACGCGCCTGGTCTGGATCGAGACGCCTTCCAATCCCATGCTCAAAGTCACGGACATCGAAGCCGTGGCTGCGATAGCTCAAGCGGCCGGTGCGCGGGTCGGCGTGGACGGCACGTGGGCTACGCCCATGTTACAGGCGCCCCTGGAACTGGGCGCCGATCTGGTGGTCCATTCCACAACCAAATATCTGGGCGGCCACAGCGATTTGACCGGCGGCGTGATTGTCGTGAAGGAAACCGATGGGTTCTATGAAGAAATGCGCGCCGTGCAGGGCATTGGCGGCGCCGTGCCCAGCGGTTTTGACTGCTGGCTCCTGCTGCGCGGCATCCGCACCCTGCCCTATCGCATGCGGGGCCATTGCGCCAATGCCCGACAGATCGCGCACTATCTGGCCGACCATCCCGCAGTGCACACCGTCCATTATCCGGGATTGGAGAGCCATCCCGGTCACGAAATTGCCCGCCGCCAGATGCGCGACTTCGGCGGCATGATGTCGATTCAGGTCGTGGGTGGCGCCGAAGCGGCCGCGGCCATCGTGGAGCGCACGCGCATTTTTGCCAAGGCCACCAGCCTCGGCGGTGTGGAGAGCCTGATCGAGCACCGCGCGCCGGTGGAGGGCGAGACGACGACCACGCCCATGGATCTGCTGCGCATTTCCGTCGGGCTTGAACATCCCGATGATTTGATCGCAGATTTGGCCCAGGC
>CAYZLP010001035.1:0-2165 GCA_964478635.1 uncultured Caldilineaceae bacterium | reverse complement strand
CATCGTCACCTACCAGTGGCAAGCCGACTCCGGCGTCGCCATTCCCGACGGCGTCAGTCCCCAGGTCGACTTCCCGGTAGGCGTCCACGTCGTCACCCTCACCGTCATCGACGATGACGGCGACTCCGATACCGACTCGGTTACCATCACCGTCAATCCGGCGGATTCGGGCGATGATGAACGGGTACGCGAAGGTCTTGTGGCTCTCTATACCTTTGAGGAGGGAAAGGGTGCAACAGTCGCTGACGTCTCCGGCACGGGCGCGGCGCTAGATCTCGCGATCAGCGATCCGAATCGTGTAACATGGCTGCCCGGCGGGGGACTGTCGGTCAATGCCACAACCCTCATCGGTTCGGCTGAGGCCGGCACAAAGATTATCGACGCATGCCGCAACACCGACGCCCTCACCATCGAAGCCTGGATCAAGCCGGCCAACGTGACGCAGGATGGGCCGGCCCGCATCGTCACGCTGTCCCAAGATCCGTACGCCCGCAACTTCATGCTAGGCCAAGGCCGTTGGGGAACGCAACCCAAGGATGTCTTTGACATTCGCTTGCGCACGACAGAGACCGATGACAACGGCCGTCCGTCCGTCACAACGCCCCGAGGCGCGGCGACAACCCAACTCACGCATGTGGCATACGCACGATCCGCAAACGGCGCCGTGACAATCTACATCAATGGCACGCCGGTCCTCACGGACCAGATTGGCGGCGCCCTTGATAATTGGGACAGCGGCTATCGTCTGGCCCTGGCCGGCGAGCTTGACGACACACGCCACTGGCTCGGCGAGCTCCATCTGATCGCCATCTACTGCCAGGCTTTGGACCAAGCCCAGGTTGAGCAGAACTTCTCAGCAGGGCCGTAACGGATATCCCCGGCCAACATGCGTTGCTGAAACCGGGCGCAGCCAGCTGTTCCTGTCTTGCTTGGAGACATCCGCAACCAGCTGGCTGCGCCCGGACGTCGTCCGCTGTTCGGATGACAGCCGTAGGGCGCAGTGAATATACAGCGGAACCGACACCCACTCTTTTCGTTTAGTGACTGAAGCATGGGCCGGGTCTATCGTGCAGTTCAACGACGCCCGCAGTCCATATGTCCCTCCTGCTACGACAAATTGCCTGCCGCAGTTGGGACAACAACCTTAACGAGAAGAGGCTTACTCCCTTGAAATCCTTGATTCTTTCCTCCACTACCCGTGTATTTTGTCGGCTTAGTATCGTTGCGGCGCTTCTGGCCACCCTGGCGCCGAGCGCGCTGTATGCACAAGAACGAACCACCACGCCCATCGGCCGCTGGCTGCGTATTTCTACGCAACAGGCGGACCTGACGCTGCCAAGCATGGGCACCGAGCAGACGGCTGCGCTTGTTCTGGACATCGACGGAGATGACCGCAACGATTTCGTGATTGCCACGCGCAATGCGCCGGCATCGTCCATGGTCTGGTATCGGCAGGGAGCGACCGGCTGGGAGCGACACCTTATCGATGGCACGCCCGGTTTGAGAATTGAGGCCGGCGGCGCATATCACGATATCGATGGGGACGGAGACCAGGACATTCTGATGGGCGGGGATTCCCGTTCCAACGAGGTCTGGTGGTGGGAAAACCCCGCGCCGGATTTTAACGGTGACGAACCGTGGAATCGTTACCTTGTAAAAGCCGATGGCGCACCGATCCACCATGACCAGATCTTCGGCGACTTTGACGGCGACGGCCAAACGGAACTGGTCTTCTGGAATCAAGGTGCGGAAACGCTCTTTCTTGCCGAAATTCCTGCGCAACCGCGTCAAGATATCCCGTGGCCGCGAACAGCCATCTATCGCTGGAGTGACGGCGCGGATCACGAAGGCCTCGCCGCGGCTGATATTGACCTGGACGGCTTGATCGATATCGTCGGCGGAGGCCGCTGGTTCAAACATGAAGGCGGCGCGTTGTTCACGCCCTACGAAATCGACGACGGCTTGCGCGCCGGCCGGGTGGCGACCGGTCAGTTCATTGCCGGCGGCAGGCCCGAGGTAGTCCTGGGCGCCGGGGATGGGCGGGGCGCCTTGCGTTGGTATCGCTGGGACGGTGTCGCGTGGCAGGGCGCGGATCTTTTGGACGTTGCGTTGGAACGCGGACACACCCTGGAAGTTGGGGACATCAATTCCGATGGTCATCTCGA
>CAYZLP010001034.1:0-2166 GCA_964478635.1 uncultured Caldilineaceae bacterium | reverse complement strand
TGGCAATCGTATTGGCCCAGCGCTCGGAGAGACCGTGGATTTCCTGCAGGTGACGAACAGTGGCAACATGACCTTTTTCGGGCGCGCCCCAGGCATCGAGCAGAATGTACCATGCCTCGGACATGCGGCCGGTCTCCTCTCTCACCATCTCATCAGGCAGGCCCAACGGGCTGCGCGAGCGCATTTCCATCTCACTTTCCTTCCTCGGGGCCGCTCGTTGCCAGCGGCGCCGTCTCGTCCGGCGGGCCGTAGTAAATCCCGGCGGAAATAAGTCGACGGTTTCTACCAGAGGTAGACTTGCCCGATTTCCGCCGTGGTACTTACGTCGAAGTATAGTAGTTGTCAAACCAATAGGCCAGATATTTCCATTCGTCCCAGTCGTCATAGACGGCGGCCAGATCCCGATCGCTGACTTCTGCGTCGCCAAAATAGCGCGGGCGCACGAATGCCCGAAACTCGCTATCGACGGCCAGGTGGCCGTAATGGCCGACAATCATCATGAGCGTGTTGGCTGCATAGTCGCCCACGCCCTTGATGCGCTTGATCGCTTTGCGTAGCTCAGCCGGCGGCAGGGAAGTCGCACCCAGCTCCTCCAATGCCAGCGAGCCGTCGACCACGCCCTGAGCCAACGCCCGCACGTATGCGTTGCGGTACCCCATGCGCACGGCAGCGTCGAAGAAGGCCGGTTCGGCCGCGGCCACTTGTGCGGCCGTTGGAAAGGCGCGCCGGGTCGGATCGTCGGGATAGTGATCGCCCAGAGCATCGACCAGCCGCGTGACCATGGCCTTGGTCTGGGACCAGGTGATGTTGGTCGTGCAGATGGTCTTGACCGCATCTTCGAAGAGTGTGGGCGAGCGCAGCAAGCGCCCGCGGCCTACCTGAACGGTCGGCCCGATGGTCGGGTGGGCCGCGGCCCGGGCGTAGAAGCCGGAGAGGTCCTCATCGAGTTTCAGCATCCGGCGGACTTTGGCAGCAATCTCGGTTAAATCGCCATCCTGTAGAGGAGCGGCAGCCTCAATCTCGACAGCGATGTCCGTCTCCTTCTCTGTTGCGGCCTGCAGCCTCAGCAGGACGACCTCCCCCCGGTCGAGCCGTTCGATCCGCTCCAGCGTGGCGGTGTCGGCATCCCAGCGGCAGGGGGCAAGCGCCGCCCAGCCGTGATCGCTGACGCTGGCAAAGGTATAGGGTTGGGGCGCTGCGAGCGCCAGCGTCGCAAAATTGGCCATCATATCCCGTGATTTGCTGTCCCCCGGCTGGTAGCGATTCTCCATGGTAGCCAGTTGCGCCAATTCTCGCAAATGGCCGGGCGGGTGCGGATACAGTCTATGGACCGCGGAAAGGGCCGGATGGAGGCGGATGGGGCGGACAGAATCCGCCCCATCCGCTCAAATCTACGCGCGATTGACGGCGCAGGCTGAACCCCGACGCATTCCGGCGTTACTTTCGCTGCGGCGGTTCTCCATATACAATTTACTGAGGCGTGTGCATAATCCGAACGATCACCACAACGAATGCGGACATAAACGAAATCACATCAGAACCAGTTAGGAATCAAACCATGACGCAGCAGAAAGTAGCCCTTATCACTGCCGGCGGCAGCGGTATGGGCGCCGCCATTGCGCGGCGCCTGGCCGGTGACGGTTATGCCGTGGCCATCCTCTCTTCCTCCGGCAGGGGTGAGGCCCTGGCCCGGGAACTGGGCGGGATGGGCATGACCGGTTCAAACCTCAATGCCGACGATCTGGCCATCTTTGTGGCCCGGGCTACGGATGAGTACGGGCGGATCGATGCGGTCGTCAACAGCGCCGGTCATGGCCCCAAGGGCCCCATCCTGGAGATCAGTGACGACGACTGGCACCTGGGCATGGAGGTCTACTTCCTCAACGTCGTGCGCGTTTGCCGTCTGGTAACGCCCGTCATGGCAACCGGCGGTGGCGGCGCGATCGTCAATATTTCGACCTATGCCACCTTTGAGCCCGAAGCTCACTTTCCGACTTCCGGCGCATTTCGCGCTAGCCTGGCCGCATTCACAAAGCTCTACACAGACCAATATGCCGCCCGGGGCATCCGCATGAACAACATTCTGCCCGGCTTCATCGACAGCCTGCCCGAGAAGGAGATGTTCCGCAATCGGATTCCCATGGAACGGTACGGCACCGTGGACGA
>CAYZLP010001033.1:0-2174 GCA_964478635.1 uncultured Caldilineaceae bacterium | reverse complement strand
CCCTCATGCCGCACTGCGTTATAAATGTTTGTCAAATGGGGACAGGGTAGGGTAAAATAGGGACATATGACCATAGGAAACGCGCGCCGGACATGGTACATAGGATGGAGGAACGCAAATCCATGCCGGCGTCATGCCGGCGGATTTTGGTGCAAGAGCGGGGCTTTGATAAGCCCTCTCGGATAGGCAAAAATATGCTCCCCAAGATTGAAATACGCACATTTGGCACGCTACAGGTCATTCGCGAGCAGCATGCCGTCACCGAAAGCGACTGGCATACCCGCCAGGCCCGGCAGTTGCTCAAGATTCTCATCACCGAACGGCCGCGGCCGGTTTCGACTGACCGGCTCATTGAGACGCTCTGGCCCAGCAGCACGCCCAGCGCGGCAGCCACCACCCTACGCAGCGCCATCAACGCCCTCCGCAACGTCCTGGAGCCAAATCGGGCCAATCGCGCGCCCTCCCGCTATATCATCACCCAGAGCCCCGGTTACGCCTTTCATCTGCACCCGGACATCTGGCTAGATGTGGAGGAGTTCGAACGCGCCCTGAACCAGGCCCATCAGCCCGGTCTGAGTGGTGATCGTCAGCAACTCCTGGAAACGGCCGTCGCCCTCTATCATGACGACTATCTCATCAGCGACCCCTATGCCGACTGGGTCCAGAATGAGCGCGACCGCCTGCGGGAACGCTACTTCAACGCGCTGCTGGAATTGTCCGAACTCCAGGCGGTGGCGGGCGACTATGCCGAGGCCATCTCGGCCTGCCGGCGCATTCTGGCCCGGGACGAGGTGCGGGAGAACGCATACCAGCTCCTCATGCGCTTCCAGGCGGAGTCGGGCGACAGTGCGTCGGCCCTGCTCAGCTACGAGCGCTGCCGCACCATTCTGGCCGAGGAACTGGGCGCGGACCCGAGTCCTCTGACCCAGATGCTGCACCAGCGCATCCTGAACGGTGAAATCACGCCATCATCGCCCAGCGTCTTGAGCCACGTCACGCCGGGCGGCGCGCTGGGGGGCGTAATCCTGGCGGAAGCGAGTGCACTCGTTCTGCCCCAGAGCGCCCTCTTGCCGCCGGTCAACCGCCACTTCGGCGACATTTTCGTGGGCCGCGACAGCGAGATCGCTGATTTGGGCGCCAAACTCGGCCACCTTCATAAGGGAGAGGGCGAGCTGGTCATTCTCGCCGGTGAAGCCGGCGTTGGCAAGACGCGCCTGGCTTACAATCTCCTCCGCTCCGCCGTGGATCAGGACGTCAGCGTCATCAGTGGCAGTTGCCAGCAGATCGAGCGCAAGCTGCCGTTTGCGCCCCTGGCCGATGCCATCGGCCGCTACCTGCATAGCCTGCCCGATGCAACCTTGCGCGGGCTGCCCGCCGCCAGCCTGGCCCAGATGGCCCAGATCATTCCCAGCCTCCAGGACCTAATCCCCAATTTGGCCATACCCGTCGGCGATCAGCTAAGTAGTGCGGACGAACATCGTCAGCGCCTTATGGAGGGGGTCGTAGCGTTCCTCACCGAGTTGGCCCGGCTGCGCCCGCTGCTCTTCTTCCTGGACGATCTGCACTGGGCCGACCAGGATACGCTGGCCGTTCTGAGTCGCCTGGCCCAGCGCATGGGGGATGTACCGCTCTTCCTGCTGCTCGCCTATCGCAGCGACGACTTGCCCGAGAACGAAGCGCTGATCACGCTCATGCGGGCTTTCCGCCGCACGGAGCAAGCCTATTTCGTCGAAGTCGCCCGCCTTTCGCTGCCCGCCGTACAGGAAGTCGTCCGGCACTTTATCGGTCAGGCAAATCGTGATGCAACGGAACTGGCCGAATTTCTGTACGAAGCGACCCAGGGCAATGCGCTCTTCGTCACGGAAGCGCTGCGCGATCTGGAGGAGCGTTACCAGGCCAATGAGAGTCTTTCGAGCGAGACCCTGACCGACAGCTGGTCGACCAAATACCAGCAAATGCTCTCGCTCCATCAAAATCAGCGGGTCGATGAGATTGTCCAGGAACGCATTGAGCGCCTGCCGGCCGCGGCACTGGACGTTCTCCAGTTGGCGGCGGTCATCGGACGCGACTTCAGCCTCGATCTACTGGAGAATGCCGCCAGCGCAGATCCGGTGGAGGGGCTGGACATCCTCTTGCGACGCAATTTCCTGGTAGAGCGGCCTGACGAGCGCATC
>CAYZLP010001032.1:0-2175 GCA_964478635.1 uncultured Caldilineaceae bacterium | reverse complement strand
GCCTGATAAGTCAACTCCAATCGTTCCGGGTCCGTGCTGTGGTTGTGTATCGTTTCCAGATAGGTCATTTTACCCTCCTCGGGCAATGGTTCGCCCTGGGTTGGATCGGTCAGCGACGCAGGCGAAAATCTGTGGCGCTTTGCTTGCTCAATTCATTCCGGTTTGTGATATAATCAATCCACTATGGGTATCATACTGGATCGACAAGGCCATTTCAATCGCATACCCATCGCCAGCGCCATGACAGCCGGAACCGCCGTGGGCGGGATGGTTGGTCTTAGATAGCCCGCGCGCGTCGGCCACACCGACCTTCGCGGGCCCAAATCGAAACGTGAAACGCACGGCGGCGACAATTGGTTCGCCGCACCATTTGGTGCGCTTCACGTTTTTGTTTTCTATACATCGAGCGTATGAGACCATCCCGTGTCCGCATTGCGGCACGCCAACATAGGAGAGAACACCATGGCGGACAAGTACAATCCCGCTGAAATTGAACCCAAATGGCAGGCTGCGTGGCAAGAAGCCGGCCTGTACGACACCGTTGAAGATCCGGAGCGCCCCAAATGGTACGCCCTGACCATGCTGCCTTATCCGTCGGGCGATCTCCACACGGGCCACTGGTACGCCTTCACGCCCAGCGACGCGGCCGCGCGCTGGCGGCGCATGAACGGCTACAACGTTTTCTTCCCGCCAGGTTTCGACGCATTCGGCTTGCCGGCCGAGAATGCCGCGATCAAGCACGGGGTCCATCCCAACAAGTGGACCTACGCCAACATCGAGCGCATGCGCGTCCAGATGCGGCGTATGGGTGCAATGTGGAATTGGGACCACGAGGCCGTCACCTGCGATCCTGAATTCTACAAGTGGACACAGTGGTTCTTTCGCAAATTTTACGACGCCGACCTGGCCTACCGGGAGAAAGCGCCCGTCGACTTCTGTCCCAACTGCAACACGACCCTGGCCCGCGAGCAGGTCTGGGACGGCCGCTGCGAGCGCTGTGGCGCTCAAGTGATCAAGAAAGACCTGGAGCAGTGGAAATTCCGCATCACCAACTTCGCCGACGATCTGCTGGAGGGGCTGGAGCGCATCGACTGGCCCGAGCGCGTCAAGGTCATGCAGACCAACTGGATCGGCCGCAGCACGGGCGCGGAGGTGACTTTCGCTACCGAGGATGGGGATCCCATCGAGATCTTCACTACCCGGCCCGACACGCTCTGGGGCGCAACCTTCATGGTCCTGGCGCCCGAGCATCCGCTGGTGGAGAAGGTAACGACGCCCGACCACGCCGCCGCGGTCGAAACGTATCGCCGAAACGCCGCGGCCATGGATGAAATTGCCCGTTCGGCCGCGGACAAGGAGAAGACCGGCGTCTTCACGGGCGGCTATGCCGTCAACCCGGTCAATGACGCCCGCATCCCCATCTGGATCGCGGATTACGTCATGATGGGCTACGGCACCGGCGCGATCATGGCCGTGCCCGCCCACGACCAGCGCGACTTCGAATTCGCCAAGCAGTATGACCTGCCCATCGTCCTGGTCGTCCAACCCCCGGATGGGGACATCCAGAGCGCTGACGACCTGACTGAGGCCTGGCCGGAAAAAGGCGTCATGATCAATTCGGGGCCACTGAACGGGATCACGGCCGGCAAGGAACCGGGGGAGAGCGTGGAAGCGGCCGTGGCCTGGCTGGAAGCGCACGACAAGGGTGAAGCCGCCGTCAACTACCGCCTGCGCGACTGGCTGATTAGTCGCCAGCGCATGTGGGGCGCGCCCATCCCCATCATCTACTGCGATCAGTGTGGCACAGTGCCCGTTCCATACGCGGATCTGCCCGTGGTGCTGCCTGATGATGCGGAATTCAAGCCCACGGGTGAGAGTCCGTTGAAGTATCATGAAGGCTTCCTGAATGTGGTATGCCCCCAGTGCGGCGGGCCGGCGACTCGGGAGACCGACACCATGGACACCTTCATGTGCTCCAGTTGGTACCATTACGCCTACGTGACGCCATACTGGAAATCGGGTGAGAGCATTGGGCCGGACGACACGCCCTGGAACCCGGACCAGGGAGACTACTGGCTGCCGGTTGATCAGTACACGGGCGGCATCGAGCACGCCACCATGCATCTGCTGTACACGCGCTTCTTTACCAAGGCGCTGCACAAGCTGGAAGTGGTG
>CAYZLP010001031.1:0-2195 GCA_964478635.1 uncultured Caldilineaceae bacterium | reverse complement strand
TCCATTTCACCGGCCGGTTGAGGCGCATGGAGATCCAGGGCAGGAGCACCTCTTCCGGATAGAACATCATGATTTTTGGGCCAAAGCCGCCGCCGATGAAGGGCGCAATCACCCGGACCTGCTTTTCCGAGAGGCCGAGCATGGCCGCGATACCGTTGCGGATGACCACGGGCGCTTGGGTAGTGTCCCACATGGTCAGCTGTTCGGCCCGGGCATCCCAGTCCGCAACGATGCCCCGGTTCTCCATGGCTGCAGCGGTGCCCCGATCGTAGAGGAACTTGCGTCGCACGATAAGATCGGCCTTGGCGGCAGCCGCCTCGTAGTCGCCCTTGCGCTGGATGACATGGGCGTTGAGGTTCTGGTCCAGGTCGTCGTGAATCAACGCTGCGTTGGGCGCCAAAGCATCTTCCAACTCGACGATGGCCGGCAGGGGATCATACTCGACGAATACCTGCTCGGCCGCGTCTTCGGCCTGATAGCGGCTTTCGGCCACCACGGCTACGATGGCCTCCCCCACGTGGCGGACCTTGTCCTTGGCCAGGGGCACCTGGGTCCGCTCGTTGAAAACCATGTCGGGCACGGGCGGCGGGGGCACCAGCAGGGGTCCCGGCTGCCAGTATTCGCCCAGATCATCGGCCGTATAGACCGCGACGACGCCGGGCATCTCCCGGGCGAAGGTTGTGTCGATGCTGAGGATGCGGGCGTGGGCAAAGTCGCTGCGCACGAAGGCCACATGCAGCATCCCAGGCAGATCCACATCGTCGGTAAAGAGAGCCTGCCCCGTGAGCAAACGGGGATCCTCATTGCGCTTGATCGGTTGCCCGAAGAGTTGTGTGGTCATGCTAGAGTTCTCCAGGGACGCAGGGACAGGAAGTCGGCATAGTAGAGCCGGGCCCAGCCCGTTGTCCATGCGGCGCAGCGTTCATGTGGCCTGCTTCTTGTGTAGCCTCAACCGCACTTCTTTACCCATCGCTCTGCTGCTTGTCGCTATGCTCTACGACGAGCACCTCGTGCAGTTCGTCGCTTGACTCATGCTTGTGCTCGTTGCGCAGGAAGAGGCTAATCGCGGCGACGACGGAGGCGACCGTCAGACCCAAAGCCAGAATGTCCCAACCACCGTGCCATTCGAGCACCTGGCTCAGCAAAATCACGCTGATGACGGTGACGACCATGCCCGTGAGGCGGCTCTCCAAATCACTGACGCCAGAGACGCGCAGCCAAACCGGCAGACGCAGGCGCAATTCCTGGGTTACGAAGAGTTGCAGGAGCCCCATAGAAATTACATACATGACCGTCGAGACCAGGATCGTATCCACGGATTCAATCATTGCGATACGCAAGGCGCCGTGTTCCGATTCACCCCCAATTGCGTGGACCACGGCGCCGACGACGTCGAAGACTGCAGATCCCAGCAGCACGAACGCACCGAACATGACGGACACCGCAGCAACGGCCCAGATATAGCGGGTCGCGGCGAACACCCGATTCAGACCGCTCATTCAATTGCTCCTCGCTGCTCCACCGCGTGCCTGACCGCTGCGACGATATTTTGATAGCCGGTACAGCGGCAGATGTTGCCCGAAATTGCCGTCCGAATTTCTGCATCCGTAGGGTTGGGGTTCTCTTCCAGGAACGGCACCAGGGTCATGATGAAGCCGGGCGTGCAGTAGCCACACTGAAGGCCGTGCTTCTCCCAGAAGGCGATCTGCACCGGGTGCATCTCTTCGGGCTTGCTGCCGGTCGACCAATCGGGCGTTAGCCCCTCGACGGTCGTCAGATCATGGCCATCGGCCTGGACGGCAAACATGATGCACGAGCGGACGGCCTCCCCATCCATGAGGATGGTGCAGGCGCCGCAGGATCCATGTTCACAACCGACGTGGGTGCCGGTTAGACGCAGTTCGTGGCGCAGAAAGTCGCTCAACAAAAGGCGCGGCTCGATGTCGCGCTCGACGGGGTTTCCATTTACGGTCAGGCGGACTGTGTAGCGATCGCTCATGATGTCTCAAGTTTCGTAAAGGCTCGCGTCAAGACGCGCCGGCCAACTACCGCGGCCAGGTGACGTCGGTAGGCAATGGAAGCGTGGATGTCGGCAGTCGGCTCGATATCTTCGTGCGCGGCAAGGCGGGCGGCTTCTTCCATGCGGGCCGGCGTGATCTCGGCGCCGCGCAGATGGGCACAGGCCCGTTCAGCCA
>CAYZLP010001030.1:0-2195 GCA_964478635.1 uncultured Caldilineaceae bacterium | reverse complement strand
GAGCTTGATTGGCGGAAGCGAAGAGATCGGCCCGGCCGCCCTCCAGCAATTGGGTGGCCAAGCTGGATGAGCCGGCGTAATTGGACAGCACCTTCACGCCGGGCATACGTTCCTGAAAAGCCTCCGCCAGCTCATCGACGGCGTCGGTCAACGAAGAGGCGGCAAAGACGGTCAGTTCCCGATTCGATGACGGGGAAGGATCTCGGGTCAGCAACGCGGGCTGAGGCAGGGGCCCTGCTGTGCAGGCGCTCATGCCCGAGAGAAAGATACCGCAGATCAAGACCGGCAGCAGATACTTCATGTGGAGGCGCTTTCCAGGAGCCGCTCACGGCACGCTTCCAGCCAATCGATAATGAACTGAGCCTGGCGCAGCCGAAATTCGTAAACGATCTCCATGAAGGGATCTTCATCGGCGACGGAGACATCTGCAAGCCGCTGGGACCAAGTCGCGCGGGTTGCATGGCAGACCGCCAGCTGTTCGGTCAGCAACTGCTCCAATCCGGGCATGGCAAGCAGGTCAAAAAAACGCAGCTTGGCGACAAACTCGACGCGCACCGCGCGCATGGGTGTGACCGGCCGGTAGAGCCATTCCTCAAAATGATGGCGGCCTGCCGGGGTGGTGGCGTACACCTTGCGGGGCGGCCGATCGTCTGGATATTCGGTCGTCACCGAAAGCAGGCCCTCTTCATGCAGGGAGGCTAGGGCTGCATAGAACTTGCTGCGCCCCACCGTCCAAATCGCGCCGAAATGGGCCCGGTACTGTTCGTAGAGCTGATAGCCGTGCATGGGCTCGGCCATGACCAGACCGAGGGCCAGTTGTTCCAAGGAAAAGGTGGCAAAGGCTTTGCGTGCTTTGGACATAATATGCTGCATCGGTGGGACGACTAAATTGCTCAGATCATGTATATTCAGAATCTGAATAGCAGGCCTAGTTTAGCCGATGGGGCGGGAAGGCACAAATAACGAGAGTGGCTATTCCAGATAGGCAATCACGTCATCCATCAAATCATCAATGGCAGCACTTGTGTCAAGGCTGAGATGCTTCCCTTCAATGGGTTCGAAGAGTTGTTTGATGCGCCGGTACTTTTCAATGGTGCGATTGGCGGCGTAATCCTGCCGCACAAGGAGATCATGCTTCAAGCGAGCAGCCACTACCTCATCCGGGGCCCACAAATGGATGATGCGCAAGGGGTGGTTCACCCGATCCGCCAGATCGCGTACGACGTCAATCTGGACTTTCCGGGAAAAGGGGCGACCATCGAGGATAATGATGCGTTCCGGATCGCGCAGGGCGATATATTCGGCCACCTGGTACGTCACCTGGCTGGCCAGTTCATTCTGAGCTTCAGAATAATCCAGATCTTCTGGCGGAAAGATGCTGTCACGGATCAGATCGCGGTCGAGAACGGTTGCATCCAGTCGCGCGGCCAATGCGCGTGCGAGCGTGCTTTTCCCAACGCCAGGAAGTCCAGCCAACAGAACGAACATGCGGGCACTCGGGGTAACCGTAGCAACTAGTCAAACTTACCCATTGATCCAAAGAGCTCCATCTTTTCTAGTACGACCTGCTCAACTCCTTTGCGCATGGCAGAGAACGCTTTCCTTGGATCGGATGGTACATGATCGGCTCCGTAAATGTGCTGCAACTGCTCGGTAACGGCTTGACGCAGGGCGGTGTCAATGTTGACCTTGGACGCTCCGGAACGGATCCCTTGAACCATGGCTTCGTCGGGGATGCTGGTGCCGCCATGCAAGACGATGGGAATCTGCACACGCTCGGCAACGGCACGGATCAGGCCGACGTCAACTGCGGCCTGTCCTGAGAGGCGCCCCGGCGTATTGCCGAAAGAGATGGCCAGGTAATCGATGCCGGTATCATCTACGAACGCTTCTGCTTCCGCCGGATCGGTCTTGACCGTCACTTGCTCGCCCGTTTCTTCGTCCCAAGTTTCGCCAATTTGCGCTTCAACCCCGACACCTCTTGCGTGGGCATATTCAACCACCCGGCGCACGACCTCAATGTTTTGCTGCATTGGGAGGGTCGATGCGTCGATCATGACCGAGTCAAAACCGATTTCAATACAGGCCTGGACAGTGGCAAAATCTGCGCCGTGATCGAGATGGAAATAGAGCGGCCCTTGCGCTTCAGCCTTGGCGCCTTCCAAAAGTCCGCGCAAATAAGGCAGACCCACATG
>CAYZLP010001029.1:0-2199 GCA_964478635.1 uncultured Caldilineaceae bacterium | reverse complement strand
GAAACCTACCCAGGGCTGTTGATGGCGCGTACGGAAGGGCGTCTCTTCTTCGCCAATGCAGCGTCCGTGATCGACGAACTGTGGACCCTGGTTCATGCAGGATTGCCCCAAGTCGTAATTCTAGATTGCGACGCGATCCCGGACATCGAGTACACGGCGCTCAAGTCGCTCACCGAGTTTGAGGAACAGCTGGCTGATGCCGGGGCCGAATTATGGTTGGCGGCATTGAATCCCACAGCGTTGCGCATCGTCGAACAAACGCCACTCGGCATGAAAATTGGCCAGGAGCGGATCTATCTCAACCTGGAAGAAGCACTTGACGCCTATCAAACGATCAGCATGGCGTCGCCAAAGCTATAGAAGCGGTAGCCCTCCCGCTTGGCCGCTTCGTACGTTTCGAGCAGAATGCGTCGTCCGGCGTCGAGATCGTCCGGATGAGCCTGCCCCACAAAAGCGCTTACCAGCATAAGAAGACTGGAACGAGGCAAGTGGAAGTTGGTGAGCAGCACATCCACCGCGCGGAAGCGATAGCCGGGGCGGATGTAAAGATCGACCGGGCCGGCAAAGGCCGCGGTACGCTGCCAGGGACAGGCGCTGTTGTCGTAGGGATCGATGCCCTGCGCGCCGGTGGCAGCATATTCGAGGGTACGCGTGGCTGTCGTTCCCACGGCCACGACACGCCCGCCCTGGAGGGTTACATCGTTGATGTGGCGGGCCGTATCCCGGGCCAATTCGGCCCATTCACTGTGAATGACGTGATCCCCGATCTCCTCAACCTCCACGGGTTTGAAGGTGTCGAGACCCACATGGAGGGTTACCGTGTCGAAGCCGACGCCCGCCCCGCGTAGCGCCAATAACAGCTCCGGGGTGAAATGCAGCCCGGCCGTCGGCGCGGCCACACTGCCCTCGGGCCGGCTGTAGATCGTCTGATAACGCTCGCGGTCGCCGGCAAAGTCGGTGATGTAGGGCGGCAGGGGAATCTCGCCCAACTCTTCGAGATAGGGCATCACGGGCGCGGAGAAGCGCACCTGGCGGATACCGTCGGCATTGATGGACTCGACCGTCGCGCCCAGGCCCGCGGCCGCACCCTCATCGTCGACCAGCCCGATCTCAAGTCCCTCACGGACGTTCCGGCCGCGCGTCAGACACGCCCAACGCAGCCCCGTTTCGTCCAGCGGCTTGAGCAGGAAGATTTCGACCTGACCGCCTGTCGCCTTCCGGCCATGGAGCCGGGCCGGTATCACGCGGCTGTCATTGGCAACCAGCAGGTCGTTGGGACGCAGATAGCTGCCGATATCCGAAAAGCGCCGATGTTCTATGCCGCCGTCGGCGCGGCGCAACACCAGCAGCCGGCTGCTGTCGCGGGGTTCCGCAGGTTGCTGGGCAATGAACTCGGGCGGGAGATCGTAGTCGAAGAGATCGGTACGCATGAGAGTGTGGGTGACATGGGATGGAGATGGTGAGATTGTGAGATTGTGAGATTCGGTGGCGCTGTATGTGAATCTCCTCATCTCTTGCTTACGTAATCATCACCTACGCCACGCCCCTTGGCTGCATGCGGCCACGAAATCGTCCCACAACTTGCGGTGGGCGGCGGGGAGTTCGAAGAGGCGTTCGGGATGCCATTGGACACCGACGCACCAGCGGTGGCTGTCGCTCTCAAAGGCTTCGACGAGCCAATCGTCCGGTCGGGCCATGCCCGCAGGTTTGAAAACGGGCGCCATGGAGGCGCGGTCCATACCCTGGTGATGATAGGTGTTGACGGGTAATACGGCGCCCATCAGATTGGAAAGACGCGTATTGGGTTCAAAGACCACATCATGGAGCGTCGGCTGTTCCTCAGGTGAGCGATGGCCCCCGAAATCCTGGATCATGCCACCGCCGGCCGCAACATTCATCACCTGGCAGCCGCGGCAGATCCCGAAAGTCGGCAGGTCGATAGCCAGCGCTCGGCGGGCCAGGCCCAGCTCCAGCTCGTCCCGCTTGCGGTCGATGGCCGCAGGATTGGCCCCGTTCAGGGGTGCGCCAAAGTAGCTGGGATCGACGTCACCGCCCCCAGCCAAGATCAAGCCGTCCAGTTGCTCCAGCACTTCGTCACTAAGCCGACCGGATGTGTCGGGCGCATAACGAGTCCCATCGGGCAGTGTCACCGGCGTGTCGGGTGAAAGCACAACGCTGGCCACGCCATACTCGCGCAGC
>CAYZLP010001028.1:0-2205 GCA_964478635.1 uncultured Caldilineaceae bacterium | reverse complement strand
TGCGCTCTCTGGTGAAGGGGCGGATATTGGGGCAGCGCAGCCAGCCAATGCTATGCATAGTACCAGCACGGCTACCGCCTGAAAGAGTCTGTTCATGTGATTCATTTGATTGTCTCCTTTTTCAAAGAAATGCTGAGCGGCATCCGACTGAACAACAACATACAGAGAGGGAGTCAACAAGATTGCTACAAACTCGCGACGGGAGGAGAGTGATTCCCCGTTGCGTATCCGTGAAAATCGGCTTTGAGAGGTTGGCTTCTCCAGGTCCACTGCTGCCTTGTAACAAATCTGTGGATATTCGGTAGCCGAGAATGCTTCAAGAGCTTGGGTGCGGGACAATCAGCGGTTGGGATGGGCAATTCAAACAACGAGGAGGCTTGATCATGAAACGAAGGTGCGGGGTGAACTTTCCATTGTTTATTGTCTTCATTTGCATGCTGATCACTCTACTGGCGGCGGGATGCAGCGTGGCCTCTGACCAGGATACGGTAGCGCCAGCAATTGAATTCTCGCGGCCGACGCATGAAGACGCCGCAGTTCCGCTTAATGATCCTCATTTGGCATATGAGTTTTCTGTTTTTGAAGAGCAAGGGCTGTACCGTCTGAGCATCGAAGTAATGGGCAATCAGACGATGATTCGTGTCGATGTATGTGGCGGCGAAATGCCGCCCTGTCCTACCGAAACCCCGGCCACCTCATTCGCCTATGATGTACCGCTCTTCCCCGGCGCCAACGAAGTCTTCATCGTAGCGGAAGATTTCAGCGGAAACGTGACGAGTATCTTAGACCGGGTCGAGTTGCCGACGCTCGATATCGGCCGGGTTCTGTCTGGTTGCACAGAGCACTATGAACTGCTGATCCTCGCCCCAGAGGCATTCGAAGCGTCGCTCCAGCCCCTCGTGTGGCACAAGAACAGCACTGGCACTCCGGCGGTTCTGCATACGATTGAAGCGATCGATGGGGAGAAGAAGTATGCGCAGGGACGGGATATTCAAGAGCGGATCAAGCTGGCCATTGCCGATGCCGAGGAATGCTGGGGAATCCGTTACGTCATGCTGGTAGGCGACGTAGACCGCTTCCCGGTTCGTTATACGCGCGTTTGGGATACTGTACATTGGGGCCATTCGTTTGCTCCCAGCGATCTCTACTATGCAGACTTGTACGATGCCTCAGGACAGTTTGATGACTGGGATGCCGATGGGGACGATATTTTCGGTGAAATGAATGCCGGCAACTCAGCCAACTGGGCTGAACTCAATCAGGATGACGTCGATCTGCGTCCCGATGTGGCCGTGGGCCGCATCCCCGCCTCGACTGTCGGCGAAGTCGAGACGATGGTCAAAAAAATCGCCAGCTATGAAACAGGCGCGGTTCCTGCATGGACCAATCACATCGTGCTCATTGATGGAAACTTCGCAAATCCACAACCGTTCATGACGCAGATTGCGACACAACTTGCACCGTTCGGCTTCGTCAGCGAGTCGCTCAATGAGACCAATCCTGCGTGCGGGGGATCCAGCCTGCCGCCTTGTTCTACAGTGCGGGTCAATACGCTTAACAGCGCCATGAACAGTGGAGTAGGCTTCGTGGCCTATTTCGGGCACGGTTACGGCGGTACGCCTGGTACCACCGACGGCAGCAGCGGCGGTTGGGCTGGATGGTATGACTATCAATCGATTGCCGGCCTGACCAACAACGCTCGCTTGCCCATCATAACTGCAGCGGCCTGCGATACGGCTCAATTTCACTTCCCGCACTTGCCATACCAACAGAAAAATGGGGCGATCTACACGCCGCCGAGCGGCGTTCCAAGTAACCAGCAGAATGCGCCGGAGCCGGCTGCCGTGCAGCCTTCTGGTTACGACCAGGACGCAATGCCGGAGCACTTCATGGTTAAGCAGCCGGCGGGCGCAGTGGCATATTTTGGCGGTTACACAGGGGTCCAACCGCATTCGTTTGATTTGGTTGGACGGATGTTCGATGAGTATGTCGCCTTGGGCGGAACTGCCAAGCTTGGTGACGTATGGAAGGGCGGCGTAGAGCGGTACATCGATAATGAGTTTGGCGACATACCGGGATACTGGGGCAACTGGTACGCAGCCGCGATCTACCATCACATTCAGAAAATGATGCTCTTCGGCGATCCGTCCTTACAGATCGGCGGAACCGGACAGCCCTGGGATATTTGCCAGGTGCATCCGGAGA
>CAYZLP010001027.1:0-2205 GCA_964478635.1 uncultured Caldilineaceae bacterium | reverse complement strand
TCACGTCGCCAAGGGCTGGGAGTCCAACGAGGACTTCAGCGAATGGACCGTCTTCCTGCGTGAGGGCATGAAGTGGTCGGACGGCGAACCCTTCACTGCCGACGATGTCATGTTCTGGTACGAAAATATTCTGCTCAATGAAGAACTGTCACCCAGTCCTTCCGTCTGGATGGTCAATGCCGACGGCTCGGTCGCCACGGTTGAGAAAGTCGACGACTACAGCGTCAAGTGGACTTTTGGCCAGCCCAATACGGCGTTCCTGCTCGACCTGGCCAACAAGGACGGCGCGGATGCGTCGATCAATAACCTTGCGTTTGCGCCGGCCCACTACCTGGAGCAATTCCACCCCGCTTTCGCCGACGAGGCAGAGCTCCAGGCCAAGGTCGACGAACGCGGCTTCGAGACTTGGGTCGAGCTCTTCAATGTTGAGGCCCTGCCCCAGCTGAGCGGCAACCGCCCGAGCACCGCGGCCTGGGCGCCCAACGGCACCTCGGTCTCTGACCAGGTCTTCACCATCGTGCGCAATCCCTACTACTTCGCGGTCGATCCGGAAGGCAACCAACTGCCCTACATCGACGAAGTGCGCTTTACGTTCTTCGCCGACAGCGAGGCCTTGAACCTGGCGGCGGTGGGTGGCGAGATCGATATGCAGGGTCGCCACATCCAGATGAGCGCCTACCCGGTCCTCAAAGAGAACGAGGAACAGGGCAACTATCATGTCGTCACTTGGCCGACCTTCGGCGGGTCCGACGCGATCCTCATGTTCAATCAGACCTATGTGGATGACCCGGCCATCGCCGAGCTGTTGCAGAACCGGGACTTCCGCATCGCCATGTCCCACGCCATCGACCGGGAAGCGATCAAGGAACTGGCCTTCCTGGGCCTCGGTGAAGCCCGTCAGGGCGTACCCGCCCCCTTCCACCCCTACTATCCGGGGGATGAGGTGGCCTTCAAGTACACGGAACTCGATCCGGACACCGCCAACGAACTGCTGGACGGCATCGGCCTGACCGAGCGGGATGATGAGGGCTTCCGCACCTTGCCCAATGGCGAACGGCTGGAGTTGGAGATCAGCGTTGTGCCGGCCTTTGCCAACTGGCCCGATGTGGGCCAGATCGTCGTCGACAACTGGGCCGACGTAGGCATTCGAGCCCGGGTGGAGATCCGCGAGCGGACGCTCCACTTCGCCATGCGCGACACCGGCGAACTGCAGATCGAAATCTGGAACGAAGACACCACGGGCTTCCCCTTCAGCGGCCAGCCCAAGATGGACCCGCGCAGCCAACCCGGCCTGGCCTTTGCCCCCATGGTCCGCCAGTGGATCAACACGGACGGCGCCGAGGGTGTCGAGCCGACGCCCGAAATGGCCCGCCTCATGGAGATCATCGACGAGGCCAAGCTTTCCGGCCGCGACCGCCAGATCGAGCTGGCCCAGGAACTCTTCACCCTCTGGGTGGACAATCTCTGGGAAGTCGGCACCGTCGGCCTGACGCCCATGATTCAGGGCGTGCTGGTCGTCAACGACAACCTGATGAACGTGCCGGAGTTGGGCGGCAACGATTGGCCGCTACGCACGCCCGGCAACACACGACCGGAGCAGTATTTCTTCCAGCAGTAGGTAGATAGAAAGGCGGTCGCTTGACCGCCTGCAACGACTCTGTCATTCTGAGCGGGTCGACGGCGCGACATGGGATACGGCGACTGTCCAGTGAAGAATCTCGAAGTTGCCCTAGCATAGATTCTTCACTGGACAATCGGTAAATCCGAAGATTTCTGGCCGACCCGTTCAGAATGACATATGCAGGATTCGAGTCAAAGGAGCACTTCGCCTTAGCCTTCGCCTTAAAAGGATCCGTGCATGACCCAATTCATTATCAAGCGGCTCATGCTCTTGCCGCTGCTGCTCTTCGTTTTTTCGATCTTCGTCTTCTTCATCATTCAGGCGCCGCCGGGCGACTTCGTGACCACCTACATTGCCGAATTGTCGGCGTCCGGGTCGGCTGTGGACGCGACCCAGGCCGAAGCCCTGCGCAATCAGTACGGGCTGGATCAGCCCATTTACATCCAGTATTTCAAATGGATGGGACGCTTACTATCAGGCGATTTAGGCGTTTCCTTGGATTGGCGAAAACCGATCTCTGAATTGATCACCGAGCGGCTGATACTCACGGTCTTCCTCGGCTTGCTGACCTTCGTGGTCTCCTG
>CAYZLP010001026.1:0-2207 GCA_964478635.1 uncultured Caldilineaceae bacterium | reverse complement strand
ATTCGGCCAGGAAGACGATGAGATCGTAGAAACGATCCCGCGCCGCGTCGCCATATCCTGCCGCCGGCATGAGGCGCGCGCGCAGCGCATCGGAGTCAAGAACTTCGACGGGCAGGTTGCGCTCTCTCAGCTCTGTGGCCAGGGCCTCGGCCAGCGCGCTTTTGCCCGCGCCGGGCAGGCCCGTGAACCAGAGCGCAAAACCCGCCTCTGCGGCCGGCATGGCTAGGGCTCCTCGAAATAGGGATTGGGGTTGCGATAATCAAAGACATGGCCGGCCAGGACATTGCGCGCGAAGTTGATGAGCTTGCGCCGCACGCCCTCCTCGATGTCGGGATACCAGAGGGGGCTGGCCAGAACCAGAATCCGCCAGGCGAACCAGGGCTGGATTACCTCGACCAATTCGTCGTCGGGCCGGGTCAGGAAATAGAAGTACCAGAAGCGCTCGTACAGGTCGCGGAAGGGTCCATCCAGGCAGCCATAGCGCTGGAGCGAGAAAAAGAGAAAGTTGATAGCCAGGCAGCTCACGTCATCGGCCGCTTCACCCCACATGCCCCGGCTCCGATCCAGCACGTAGAACTCCAGTTGTTCGTGGAAGATGATGTTGAAGGGGTGAAAATCTCCGTGAACCTGGCACAGGCGCCGGCTGCGCGGCTTCAGGCGCCAGCGCCAGTCATTGGCCGCATCCTCGATGGCGCGCAGGCCGGCCGTGTCGATGCAGGGCAAGTCGGGCGGATAGGAGTCGGTCAGGCCCATAATGCCCTCGCCGTGACCCACCAGATCACGCAGCCGCCGCCGCCAGAGGGCCGGATCGTCATGGCGCGTCTGATGCACTTCGGCGAGATAGACGGCCAGGAGTTCGGCCCGGCGCACGTCAGTCGGCGTAAGCTCGGCGCCGTCGCGCAGGGCAACCAGATCGTTGGCATAGATATGGCCCGGGCGGAAACCGGTTACCAGGACCAGTTCCTCAGCATCGCCGATGGTGGCCAGCCGCCCATGCCGGTTGAGAACGAGCATATCCCGGGCCGGGACGTGACGGGCGAGTTGATTGAAGCTCACATAGTCAAACCAGACGGCCGCGACCCGATCGTCATCCCGCTCGCGGCCGAAAGGCGTTCGTCGAATGCGGTGGAAAACCTCGCGTTCGATCTCGCCGTCCACGCTGTATTCCACCAAGAGGGGATCGCCGTACCCAAAGGCCTTGAGCGCGGCCGCTCCCGTCGTCTCACCTCCCAGCTTGCGCACTTCCTTCAGGGTGACGGTCCGGTCATACCGGGTCTGTAGATAGTCGCGGAGCACGCGCAGTTCAATTTGCATCTTGTCCCCCAGTCGCTGTCGCGGCGGACGCCGCCAGCGCGAATCTCCGCCGGTGATACGGCCGCTGCGTCTATCCATATTGTAGCACAGGAGGAGGCGGCGATGCTGGACGATCGCTCGGGTTGGAGGGTGAGTGATGGACCGCGGATTTCCCGGATGAGGCGGAACCTCACGGATATCTTTTCCAGTATATATCCGTCACAATCCGCGCTATCCGCGTTCTATCCGTTTCCCCGCACCCCGCGCCATCCGAAGAGCGCGGCGACCGGCAGGATGGAGCGGGCCTGGTAGGCGTTGCGCCAGATGCCGCCGTGATTCGCTCCCTCCATAAAGAGTTCCAGCGGGTGGGCCAGGGCCACGGCAGGATTGGCGGCCGCGTCGGGACTGTGCAGATCGTATATGAGCTTGGCCGCCATGAGGGCGTTGCACGTTGCCGGCTCGAAGATTTCGCCGCCGAAACGATCCGCACCGGCATAGGCTGCAGCAAACATGCGGTTGCGGGTGACGGACGCGGTCCGGGTCGAGGGCGCGACATTGGCCGAGATGCGCACGCCTTGGTCCCGGGCCGCGAGCGCGCGCCACTTCTGAATGCGCTTGGCCAGGGCATAATTGGGGCCTTGCTCCACCACCAATCCGTCGATCACGCCATATTCCCGACCATTGTCGCTGGGCGTCAAGGCGGTGACATTGGGGACAAACAGGCGATCGCGGCTTGCCCAACGGAGGGGCGCCTGCAGGCGCGCGACGTTCGAGCGGGCTGCATAGGCCGCCATGGCCGCTTCGGCCGTCGGAGCCGGCACGGCAAAGGCGTCGGTCGGCGTCGCCAGATAGGCCAGCACGCTCCCGGGGCGCTCCACGGCCGACATCCTGCATCCAACGGGCGCGCAGGACGG
>CAYZLP010001025.1:0-2208 GCA_964478635.1 uncultured Caldilineaceae bacterium | reverse complement strand
TTCCGAAGGAGGACCGATGATGGAACGTCCAGATCTCACGGGCATCTCCCCTGACATCGTCGCCTACATCGAAGCGCTAGAGGCCGAAGTGGAGACGCTCCAGGCCGGCAGCGAAAGCCGCAGCAGTGCGCCGCTGGAGCCCAGCGAGCCGCCCACAACCATCAATATCGTCACCGTCAGCCGGGACGGATTGGCCAAACGCACCCCGCGTCATCACTATTTCCGCCAGCGTCGGGGCGGCATGGGCGTCTTCGACCTGGACAGTGATGTGGATCCACCGGCCTTCCTGGCCGCGGTGGATGAAAGCGCGGGTCTCCTGCTCATCACAAACCACGGTCGAGCCTTTCGCGTGCCGGTGGCCACCATCCCCGAGACCGACGTACGCGGCCGGGGTGAATCGATCGTCGCCAATCTCAATCTGCGGCCGGAGGAACAGTTGGCCGTCGTTGTCCCCGACACGGGTGACGCCTATCTCACCCTGGTGACCGAGCGGGGCCAGGTCCGGCGGATCGGCGCCCAATACCTCGGCGCCAGCCTGCGCCCCGGGACAGTGATCCACGACCCCAAGGAAGGGGGCAGTCCCGCAACGGCCGCCTGGACATCGGGACAGGCGGATCTTTTCATTGCCACCGCAAGCGGCCGGGGCATCCGCTTTGCCGAACGCCAGGTGCCCGTACGGGGCTGTCTGGGCATCCGCATCGATCCGCACGATCGGGCCGTTGGCGTTGCCGGGGTGAGCGAAGCGGACGGCGTCTTTTTGCTGGGAGACGACGGCAAAGGCACGGTGCGGCTCATGGCCGGCTTTTCGGCCAACAAAGCGCCGGGCGCCGGCGGCAAAACCGCCATGAAGTGTGAGCGGTTGGTGGGTGTGACGGCAGCCCCCGCTCAGGCCAGCCCGGACATTTTCACCATCTCCCAACTCGGCAAGATCATTCGCTTCGCGCTGGAAGAAGTACCGCCCAAAGAAGGGGTGGTCCAGGGCGTCAACTGCATGAATCTGCGCAGCGACGCCTGCGTTGCCCTAGTCGCCTCCGTGTAAATGCGCCCCGTTCAGTCGCAACGAGGGCGTGCGGACTGAACGGGGCGCGCGCGAAAGTCGAGTGAGCACGCCTTCGCGTACACTCGACGGCGGACACAATACCTCTCTCCGTAATTCAAGGAACCCCAGAAACAGGAACATTCCCGGTGGGCCAGCCGTTGGATCGCGTGTGCAGCATGCGCAATTAGGGCAGCGCTACGCACGATTTGACCAGATCTGACTGTGCAAGTTGCACAAACTTTCGCTGTGAATTTTGCACAAGTAGCGCCAATGGTTGGTCCGGCGCCCATGGTAAGATCTAAACGAGTTGAGTTTCGACAGGACAAACAGCGGCAAAATGTCGACAAGTATTTGAGAAAATTTTAACAATACATTGGCAGCTTGCTAACGCAATACAAATCGAAACCATATACAATAGCTAGTTGAACTGATTGGTGAGACGGTCTCACCCATTCGTTTCGATCGCTGGAACGAATGCATGGAGAAAGGAGTAGGCTCATGCCTGAGGCATACCTACGCTCAAGCGCTTTACAAAAATACCGGCGAAACGTCAACAAAGCTCAGATGGCAGATCTTCTGAGCTTGATAACCGGAGAAAATACAGATTTGGTGCGCTACGATGAAGTAGCGAAACGGCTGAAGGCCCGCCAGCAGATCGATATGGGCACGCAAAACGTCCCGCTGGATCAGATCATCGGCAGCGTGGGACGCTATCACGACTTCACCCGAAGTTTCCTGCCCAGGGCAAACGTGAACGCGGATCGCTGGTCGAATCTCGATGCGGCCATGAATGACCTGCGGGGTCTGCCGCCGGTTGAACTCTATAAACTGGGAGACGCCTATTTCGTACGCGACGGCAACCACCGGGTCAGCGTGGCGCGCGCCAACGGTGCGAAATTTATTGAGGCTTTCGTGACCGAAGTCAAGACCGATGTCCCCCTGACCATCGACGATTTTGAGCGCGATGCATGGTTGATCAAGGCGGAACGGGCAGATTTCATGAGCGAGACCCGGCTGGACGAGCTTCGCCCGGATCATGCGGTCGATCTCACGGAACCCGGCCGCTATGCAATCCTCTTGCGCCACATAGAGGTCCATCGCTACTTCCAAAATCTGGAGCGCGAACGGGCCGGCAGCGCAGAGGAAATGGACTGGGAAGCTGCCGTGGA
>CAYZLP010001024.1:0-2213 GCA_964478635.1 uncultured Caldilineaceae bacterium | reverse complement strand
GCCCGCCAGGGTCACGTCATCCGCATCTGCGCCGACGGTCCCGACGCAGATGACGCACTGACTGCCCTACGCAGCCTCTTCGATCATCGCTACTACGATCTGCCGTCAGCGTCATGACCATCCTGCAACGCGGCCTTCCTGCAGCGCCGGGCATTGGCATCGGCACAATCTGTATATACCGTCCTCATGACATGACGCTGGAGGCTCCCCTGGCGGAAGCGCCCCCTCGGGGACTGAGCCCCCGCCGCGAGTGGCAGCGATTTCTCCATGCCCAGGAGCGGGTTGACACCGAGCTGGCCCGTCTGGGTGAATCCCTGAACCACGTTGCCGCGGATATCTTCTCTGTCCATCGCCTGATTCTGGCCGACAAGACCCTCACGGAGAGCATCCGCAGCGCCATCCAGCTTAGCGGTTTCAGCGCGGTCAGCGCCACGCGCCAGGTCATTCTCGACATGGCTCAGATGTTTCGTGAGCTGGATGACGAATATTTTGCCGGCCGGGCGGCCGACATTCTCGATATCGGCCGCCGGTTACTGGCCCATCTCGGCGCCCCCATCGGCCCCAGCCAGCTCGACGAACTGCCGCCCTTCACAATTTTGCTGACTGACGACCTTACGCCCACGGACATTGCGACGCTACCGGCCGAAAACATCGCCGGCATCGGACTTGCCTATGGCACGCCGACTGCCCATTCATCGATTCTGGCCCGCAGTCTCGGCTTCCCGCTGGTCTGCGGGCTGGGCCCGGAGAGTCTCGGCCTGGATCGCGACCTTCCTGCCATCCTGGATGGCTATCAGGGTCTGCTCATCGTGGAGCCGACCGCGCAGCAGACCGACGAATATGGCGCAGACCAGGCCCGGGATTTGGACCAGCAGGCCATGGCCCTGGCCCATGCCCACGAACCGGCGCGCACTTCCGATGGGACGCTTATCCCCGTCTATATCAATGCCAACACGGCGGAAGAGGTGACGGCCATGGGCGGGAGCGGCGCCGACGGCATCGGCCTTATGCGCACCGAATACCTCTTCCAGGGTCGCGCCGAACCACCCTCCGTCGCCGAACAGCAGGCGATCTATAGTCACTTTGCCCGCCAGACCGACGGTCGCCCACTGACCGTACGTGCACTCGATGCAGGGGGCGACAAGCCGGTCGAATATTTGATGGGCCCTGGTGAGGAAAACCCGTTCCTCGGACTGCGGGGCATTCGGCTGCTGCTGGCGAATCCAGGGGTGCTGACCGATCAGTTTCGTGCACTGTTGCTGGCCGCCCGGGAACAGCCGGCCGATATGGTGATTCGCTTCATGCTGCCAATGATCAGCACCATCGGCGAGCTGGAGGAAGCCCGCACGCTCCTGGAAGAAGTGCGTGTCACGGTCGAACAAGCAAACGACGGTCCGGCCGGCGCGCGGGTCGAAATCGGCGTGCTCATCGAGGTGCCTTCAGCTGCGCTGCTCGCCGAACGCCTGGCGGCCGTCACGGATTTCCTCAGCGTCGGGACCAACGACCTGGCCCAGTATGTTCTGGCCAGCGATCGCACCAATAGCCAAGTCGCCGGCATGGCGGATCCCCTGCATCCGGCCGTGCTGCAGCTCATCGCCCGCACGGCCTATGCCGCCAAAATCTTCAACGTACCCATTTCTCTCTGCGGTGAAATCGGGGGCAATGTGAAAGCGGTTCCCCTGCTGTTGGGCCTGGGCATTACGGAGTTGAGCGTCCCCCTGCCCGCGGCGCCTCTCGTCAAGCAGGCCGTCCGGGAGGCCGATCTCTTCCATTGCCGCCAGTTGGCCGAGTCGGCCCTGCGCTGCAGCTGCGCCGAAGATGTGCGCGCCCTGTTGACGGTCAGTTGAAAATGCCGGCAGCGCCGGGTTGGGATGGACAGGTAAGGACAGCTACGTGAATCTCTTGATCATCGGCGCCGGCGCCATCGGCTCCCTGGTGGGCGCAAAGCTGGCAGAACAGGGCGCACGGGTGAGCCTGGCGGGCCGCCCCGCCTTTGCCGAACTGGTGCGCCAACGGGGTCTGTACCTGGAAGATGAGACGGGAATCCGGCAGATCACCGGCCTCCAGGTTGCCGGCAGCATAGCCGAAGCCTTTGCCCAGGCCGGCGACGGATTTGATCTGGCCATCCTAACCGTCAAGAGCTATGATACGGCCGCCGCGATTGCGGAGTGCCTCGATGCAGCACGGAAACAGGGCCGCGGGCTGCCCGGAGT
>CAYZLP010001023.1:0-2216 GCA_964478635.1 uncultured Caldilineaceae bacterium | reverse complement strand
AACTCATCAACATTTGATGATATAAATGATGATGCACTGCTTGCAATGGATCATGCCGCTGTCCACCTCGTCGTCAGCCGAGTGCTCGTAATTGGGGCAGCGAGTGGGGTGATGCAGGCCGTTTGCCTCCTGCTCGGCGATCCATTGCTTCGCTCGGGGCGCGTCGGCGTTGCCTGCGGCTCGTCGATTGGCAGCACGCCCGACATCAGTGATTTCGCGCAGATGCTACTGAGAGGCGACGCGCCCGGGCTGAATGCGAACTCGTACGTGCGAATGATGCCGCACACGACCGGCGCCAACATCGGGATCTTCTTCGGCTTGCGCGGCCGCATCATCCCGACCTCCACAGCCTGCACTTCGGGCAGCCAGGGAGTGGGCTTCGCTTACGAAGCGATCAAGTATGGCCTGCAGGACGCAATGCTTGGCGGCGGCGCCGAGGAACTGTGCCCGAGCGAAGCGATGGCATTCGACATGCTGTATGCCACGAGCCGTCGCAACGATTCGCCGAAGAGCACGCCGCGTCCGTACGACCGTGATCGCGACGGCCTCGTCATCGGTGAGGGCGGGGCCATGCTGCTGCTGGAAGAGTACGAGCATGCGCGTGCTCGAGACGCACGCATCTACGCCGAGGTCGTGGGATTCGCCACCAACTCCGACGGCGCGCACGTCACGCGCCCGGAAGAGGAGACCATGCGAATAGTGATGGAGTTGGCGCTGCAGTCGGCTGGTCTCCCCCCGTCGGTCGTCGGTTACGTGAATGGTCACGGCACGGCAACGGAGCACGGGGACATCGCCGAGACGCGCGCAACCTCAGCGCTCTTTGGTGCGCGTATGCCCCTCAGTTCGCAGAAGAGCTACCTCGGGCACACGCTCGGAGCCTGCGGTGCCTTGGAGTCCATGTTCACCATCCAGATGATGCGCGGAGGCTGGTTTGCCCCGACGGTGAACCTCGAGAACGTCGACCCGCGTTGTGGCGATCTCGACTACATCGGGGGCCAAGGTCGCGAGATGGACGTCGAGTACGCCGTCAACAACAACTTCGCCTTCGGCGGCGTGAATACGTCGCTGGTGTTCCGCCGCTGGCAATGACCGGTCTGCCGTCCGAGCGGCCTGCGTTTGGACCAAGCGAGCGTCCTGTCGTCATGACGCGTGGCGCCACGATTGACTGGGGCAGGCTTTGTGCGGCCGCAGTGACGGTTGCGCATTCCCTGCCGTCCGGGACCGCGGCGGTGAATCTTTGCGAGCGTCGCGAGAATTTCCTTATCGCGTTGCTCGCCCTCCTGATTCGCCGGCAGACCTGCCTGCTGCCTCCCTCGAGGGCCCCCGCGGTGGTGTCAGAGGTGCTCGCTGCGCATGAGGATAGTTATCGCCTCGATGACTCACTGGTCGAGACGATACGGGCGCAGCCGCAACCACAACCTCGGATTGGCACAGTGGTCGAACCGCCCCCGGAGTGGGTCGTGCTTGTCGGCTACACCTCGGGCAGTACGGGCCGGCCGAGCCCCAACCCCAAGGCCTGGAGCAGCCTTCTTGCGTCGGCGCGCTTCAACTCCGCGGCGCTGCGGACGACGCTGAACGCCCGTGGCATGGCGGAAATGCCTTGGATCGTGGCCACCGTTCCGTCGCAGCATATGTACGGCATCGAGACCACCGTGCTCCTGCCTGTCCTCGGCGGCATGGGCATCCATGTGGCGCACCCGCTCTATCCGGCGGACATCGCAGATGCCTTGTACGAGCTGCCGGGGCCACGCGTGCTGGTGACCACACCAGTACACCTGCGCGCGTTGCTGCAGTCGAGGGTCGAACTGCCGCCCCTCGGGGCAATCGTCTCTGCCACGTCGCCGCTCGCCGCGGAATTGGCCCAGATGGCTGAGGAGCGCTACGGGACGACCGTGCTCGAGTTCTTTGGCTCAACGGAGACTTGTGTGATCGCCTCAAGGCGTACAGCTCGCGATCCGGCTTGGCATCCCTACGCCGGCATAGAGCTTGCGCCGCAGGCAGATGGGACGCGGGTGAGCGCGCCGTGGATGCCCGAGCCCGTTGTGTTGCAGGACATACTCGAGGTTCGAGTGGACCGGACCTTCGTCGTCATCGGCCGAAATGTGGACATGGTTGAGGTCGCGGGCAAGCGAGCCTCGCTCGCGGACCTCACCGGACGCCTGATGTCTTTGCGTGGTGTGTCCGATGCCGTCGTCTTCCAGCTGGACGGCGACGAG
>CAYZLP010001022.1:0-2218 GCA_964478635.1 uncultured Caldilineaceae bacterium | reverse complement strand
GGCCAGCTCGGCCGGATCGGGCACGAAGCCGCATTCGAGGTAAACCTTGATGGCCCACGGCCGGCTTGAGGAGGTGCCCAGCATGGCCGCGGTGTGATGACGCGCCATACATTCCAGGAGTGGGGTCATCATGGGTTTCGTCAGTCCCCGGCGCTGATGGTCGGGATGGACGACGACCCAATGGACGCGTCCCCGGTTGGCGGGATCGTCGAAGTTGCGGGTTTCCCACCAGGCGCTGGCGGACGCGACCACTTCACCGTCGTCCGTTTCGATGAAGAACATACGCTCGGGCAGCGCGGCCCGGTTGTCGCCATATTGCTCCTCGAAAAGCGCGTCGGTGACCTCGATAATGGGCTCGGCGGCGTAGTGGAGCGCAGTCCAGTGGGCCTCATCGCCGGACGCGTAGGTGCGCAGGCGGTAGCCGGCCGGCAGCGGGAAGCGCGGAATGTCGTCCAGGTTCGGACGAATCATGTGGAAGTAGCCGTCTGGATGGGTGACGGCCGGATCGACTTGGGGACGATTCATATCACGACCTCCGCCACAAAGCGGCCGTTCTCCATGATCGGAACCTCGCTGCCATCGGCGCAGACGCCCGTGATTTGGAGCGTATTCGAGCCAATCATGACATCCAAGTGGACGTCGGACTTGTTGATGCCGGCCGCCGCACATTCAGTTTCGTTCAGTTCCTCGCCACCTACATATCCCTCCAGGTAGGCATCGCCAAAGGCCATGTGACAGACGGCATTCTCGTCAAAGAGCGTCTCGTAAAAGATGACGCCGGCCTGATTCACGGGCGAGCGCACGTCGACCAGGGCGACCTCGCCCAAAAAGCGCGCGCCGTCCATGGCAAAGAATTGTTCCAACACTTCCCGACCGGTTGCGGCGGAGAACTCCACGACCTCGCCATCCTCAAAGCGGAAGTAGGCGTCGTCGACCTGGCGCTCGAAGGGAAAGAAGGGCTTGGTCGTCCGGGCCCAACCGGTCGTACCCAGGCGATGGGGCGTGGTGAAGACTTCTTCCGTGGGCATGTTCGCAAAGAAGCGCACGCCCGCCGGCGTTTGGGATGAAGCTGCGATCCAGCGTGGACGGTCGGTCAAGCCGATGGTGAGTTGGGTCCGGGGCCGGCCGTCGGGTCCGGGGGTGGGGTCCAGGTAGCGCAGCGCGCGGATCCGGCGGGCGTCCATAAATTGCACCACCCGGTTTAGCGCCGCGTCGTGGTCGCTCCAGGCCGCAGCCGGATCGGCCTCGTCCACCCGGCAGGTGGCAAGAATCAGCTCCCAGACGCGGGCCACGGCCGCGTCGGCCTCCAGTTCCGGGAAGATTTGCCGGGACCAGGCTCGGGTAGGTACGGCGGCCACGCACCACTGAAACTGGTTGCTCATGACGGCGTCGGTGTAGAACTTGACGTGCTTGCGCCGGGCTTTGGCCGTGCGGCGCATGGCATCGGGGTCGACATCGTCCATGGCATGAGGAAACTCCGGTCCTACCAGGGTCAGACGGGCCCAGCGTTCATCGACCAGTTGGCGGTAGCGGGAGACCTCGAACTCAGGATAATCGTCCAGATAGTCAGGCTGGCTGTGGCGCAGCCGGGCTCGGGTCGAGAGGGCATCGAGCCAGTTAATGCTGACGAAGCGTGCGCCGGCGTCGTAGGCCTTGGCCGTAAGGAGGCGCACAAAGGGCGCGTGCTCCAGGTCGGCGGATAGGTGCAGGGACTGGCCGGGCTGTAGATTGACGCCCGTCTTGATAATCAGATCGGCATACTGCGCCAGGCGGGCGGATAGATCGTCCATGAAAGCCTCATTTCTCGGAAAAGTAACGCTTAGTAAATCCCGGGGGAAGTGAAACTACAGTCTCTACCAGAGGTAGGAGCGCCGAACTTCCGCCGTGGTACTGGTGCTGAGCACTGTCGAAGCATTTATGCCGCAATGTACGATTCTCATTATACCGCCTGCCGGAAGGCGCCCCAAAGATCGCGGATGTGGTCAGCCTGAATGGACCGCGGATTGGGCGGATGCGACGAATTTAGGCGGATTTCGAAAAGAAATCCGAAACGATCTGCCGCATCCGACTAATCCGCGGTCTATCCTTTCCCCTGATTTTTGACAGTCATCCGGCAAAGGGCTATAATCGGGAATGTTGTCTGGCCCGCTAGCTCAATTGGCAGAGCAAGTGACTCTTAATCACTGGGTTCGGGGTTCGAGTCCCTGGCGGGTCACCT
>CAYZLP010001021.1:0-2224 GCA_964478635.1 uncultured Caldilineaceae bacterium | reverse complement strand
CCCAGATTCTAAATGACGACCTGGATGTGGAAGCCGGGACCGTCTATGAAGAGGACGTGGTCGTCTATGACGGCGATGTAACCGTCCACGACGGCGGCATCATTCGTGGCGATCTGGTCGTCTACAGCGGCGATGTCGACATCGAGGAAGGCGGCCTGGTCGACGGAGACGTGTCGGCCTTCAGCGGCGACATCAAGGTCCGGGGCCGGGTCGGCGGTGATCTCGCCTCCTGGAGCGGCGACATCAGGCTGGAGGATTCGGCCTCGGTGGCCGGCGACATCAGCGTGCTCAGCGGGAATGTGGAGCGGGAAGCGGGGGCCTATGTCGGCGGCAATATCGTGCAAGGTCCTAGCCTGAAGCTGCCGAGCGCAGTGCCGCCCCTGACGTTTGGACCCCAGGGGATAGCGCCCGATGGCGCAGGCTTGGACGCAAATGGCATGGATGGGCGCGGCGGTCCCGGTCTCTTTGGCAGTATCGGCCGCTTTTTGGGGCGCCTCTTTGGCGCGCTCTTCCTGGCGGTGATCTTCGGGGTGCTGGCCACCGGCGTCACCCTGGTCAAGCCGAGATGGGTCGATCAGATCGAGCATACCGCCCGCACGGAGACGGCCCTCAGCTTCATCGTCGGCCTGCTGGCCAATATCGCCCTCTTTTTCCTGAGCGTTGTCCTGGTCATTACGCTCTGTCTCTGGCCCATTCCGCTTTTGGTCCTTGTCTTCATCAATATCATGGGCTGGACCGGCATCGCCCGCATCGTGGGCCGCTATGTGAGCCGCCTGCTCAATCTCTCCCTGCAGCCGGCGCTGATGACCGGCCTGGGCGCGGTGACGCTGCTCGGCGGCATTGCCCCCTTCTGGGCGATGGGCGGCTGCCTGCGCGTGATTGTGTGGCTGGTTGCGCTGATTCTGGGCGCCATCGGTACGGGGGCGTTCCTCCTGCCCTGGATCAACCGCTGGCGGGCCGGTGAACTGAGCGTCGCCACCTTCACGGGCGGCGGTAAGCCTTTAGCTCCGGCCGAAACTGTAGCCCCATCCGAAACCGTGGCCGAAGCAGGCCCCGTGACGGTCGTCCCGCCGGCGTCACCGCCGCCGAGCCCGGCCAGGCCCACCGTCCGGCCGGACGATGACGATTTGACCGCCATCAGCGGCATCGGCCCCGTCTTTGACAAGCGCCTCAAGGCTGCCGGAGTCCGCACCTATGCCCAACTGGCCGCCATGACCCCGGAGCAGGTCGCCGACGTCATCGGCTGGCCGACCGAACGGGTAGTGCGCAGCGAAATCATCGAACAAGCGCGTAATCTGCTCGACGCCGAATAATCAGCCGACCGCGTCGAATCCGTGGCCCGAGCCTCCACATCGCAGCCTGAGCCTGTCGAAGGCGGATCTGCACGCCGAGGGACCGGTTGACCCGGCTTCGACAGGCTCAGCCTACGGATTATGCGCAGCGTGCGGATCGTGCGAGGTCCATCGCAGGCGCGGCCCGAGCCTCCACACCGCGGCCTGAGCCCAGACACCGCAGCCTGAGCCTGTCGAAGGCGGATCTGCACGCCGAGGTGCGGACCGGTTGACCCGGCTTCGACAAGCTCAGCCTACGGCTTGCGTTCAGGTGCGGTTTCCAACCGCACGATCTGCCAGGAATATCAGAGGTAGATGGAGCCTGTGCGGTTGGAAACCGCACCTGATCTTTCTCGAAGATCTGCGGTTGGAAACTACGATTACCAGAACATTTTGTCCATCATCAAGAACGGGCCCTGTCAGCCGTACTTGGCCAGCAGGCGGTTGATCAAATTCAGCAGCGGGCCCTGTTGCTCGAAGCCGCTTTCGCTGTAGCTGCTCATGCCGATGTAGACCCGGCTCCGGGTGCGGCGGATCAGGCCAAGCAGCAGGCGCCGTATGGCGTCCTGGCGGGTCTGAAATTCGTGCAGATCGTTCCACAACTCCTGCTTCGACCAGTTGGGCGACAGCACATATGGATGGGTCAGGGGCTGATAGAGCCGCTCCCACCAGCCCGAAGATCCCACGTCCAGCCAGAATTGAACCTCGACCGGCCGGTTGCGCATGAGAAAAGTGTAGGCCGGCGCCAGAAAGACCGCGTCCTCCGGCTCCTGCCAGCCGGGCACGTAGAGCGCGCTGAGCGCGCCGCTGTCGAACAGACGCACGTAGTCCCGGCCCAGGGACGCGGGTCCGCCGTCCAGCGGTGCATCGGCCAGGGCCCAGCGGAACTTGCG
>CAYZLP010001020.1:0-2229 GCA_964478635.1 uncultured Caldilineaceae bacterium | reverse complement strand
TGCTACAATAGTGAAAAAAGTCACAAACGTTCCTTTGGGAAAGGATTGCATAATGGCCCGTTTCTTGATTGTCTATGGTTCGGACGAAGGACAGACCGCCAAGGTCGCCGAGCACATGGCCGACTTGCTCCGGCAGGGGCGCCACGAGGTTGATCTGCTGCACGGGAAGAAGATCCCCCGGGATTTCGTCATGGAGGGCTATGACGGCGTTCTGATCGGCGCATCCATCCACATGGGCCGCCATCAGAAGTACATGGTCGATTTTGTCCGCCTCTTCGGCGACGAACTGGCCGACACGCTTTCGGCCTTCTTCACCGTTTGCTTGACGGCCCGGGGCGATTCGGCCGACGAAAAGGCTCAGGTTGCCCAATATCTCCAGGATTTCATGGAAGCCACCGAGTGGTATCCGGACCAGGTGGCGGCCTTTGCCGGCGCGCTGCGCTATACGGAATACGGCATGATCAAGCGCTTCATCATGAAGCGCATCAATGCGGAAAGCGGCGACGTGGATACGTCGCGTGATTACGAGTACACGGACTGGGCGTCGGTCGACGACTTTGTGGAAAGCTTCGTCCATGCCGTCATCGGCGATCCTGTGCTGGCCAACATGTAGCAGGTCTGCTTTTCCCTATTGCCTTGCTCCCCGTGAAGCGCGGCTCGCTTGTTCACGGTTGCCGTAAACAGTTCCCGCCCGGCGCACCGCGCTTCACGAACCCATTCCTTTGCGTTGGACCCAATCCCTGCCGGTTTCCCGCTGAACTGCCCCGGTTTTACAGCGTTGTCTTTGCGCGCGATCATTTCGTTCTGACGGTCCATACCCTCGGCTGGACCGAGTTTGCCATCGATGCCGTCTCCGGGCGGCATTGCGGCGAGCGTAGCCAGAGCAGTCACGCTGTAGCGGTGACCTGCGAGACTTGAGATTCCGCAGGGTCTCCCGTGCAAGATGCGCCTCATAGGCAACCATGGTCGACGGCCACGATTTCGGCCATGATGGCCAGGGCGATTTCTTCGGGGTGGCGGCCGCCCAGGTTCAGGCCGATGGGTGCGTGGATGCGGGCGAGCTGCTCGTCGGTTGCGCCGAGTTCGCGCAGCGCGTCGCAGCGCGCGGCGTGGGTGCGGCGGGAACCGAGCGCGCCGATGTAGGGGGCCGGGCTGTCGAGGGCCAGGAGCAGGGCCGGATTGTCGATCTTGGCATCGTGGGTCAGGACGACCACGTAGCTGGATTCGTCAAGCCCTGCTTCTGCCAGGCTGTCGGCTGGCCAGCCGACGCGGAGCCGGTCGGCGTGGGGAAAGCGTTCGGCAGTGGCGAAGACACCCCGGGCATCCAGTACCGTGGTCTGAAAGCCCAGGGTGCGGGCAAAGGTCACCAGGGGGATGGCGGCATGCACGGCGCCTACGATGAAGAGGCGTTTGGGCGGGAGATAGAGATCGATGAAGAGGTCATCTTCTCCCTGGGTCAAGCGTGCCGGACTCCGGGCCTGGAGCTGGGTGCGGGCCAGGTCCAGCGCCGTCGCGTCCAGACCCGGATCGTCCAGCGTGCCGGCCGCGATGGCATCCCCAATTACCAGGATCGACTTGCCCAACCGGGGACCGCCCACAACCGAGACCACTGCCGCCGGTATCCCGGCCCGGATGGCGTCGTGCAGCTGCGAAAAATAAGTTGACATAATTTACTTCAATGCTTCGACATAGACTTCAATTGCCCCGCCGCAGGCCAGGCCCACGCCCCGGGCCCACTCGTCGTCGATGCCGTAAGCCACCAGCCGCGGACCGCCGCCGGCCAGCACCTCCAGCGCTTCCTGGACGACGGCCCCTTCCACGCAACCGCCGCTGACCGAACCGGCCATGGCGCCGCTGCCGCTGACGGCCATCTTGGCGCCCAGGGGTTGGGGGGCCGATCCGTAGACCTTGACCAGGGTGGCCAGGGCCACGTCTTCGCCGGCCGCGCGCCAGGCTGCGATTTGGTCAAAGAGATCGTGTGTGGTTGGTGTTTCGTTCATGGCAGCTTTTTTGATCCGTTGAGAACATTCATGAGGTGCAGCTATTCAGCAATCAAACCAATAGAACGCGGATTAGGCGGATTTACCGAATCTACGCAGATTATCCTTCCAGATTTGATCCGCGGCTATCCGCCCGATCCGCGTTCTCCGCGGCCCATTATCCAAGCAAATATTTACGCATGACCAGTTCGCCATGATCGATTTCGCCGGTGTCGACAAAGCCCTGCTT